>JAOZLS010000131.1 GCA_029934705.1 Bacteroidales bacterium
ACACCTTCCGGTACGGCTACCTTGTTACGACTTAGCCCCAGTCACCAGTTTTACCTTAGGCCGCTCCTTGCGGTTACAGACTTCAGGTACCCCCAGCTTCCATGGCTTGACGGGCGGTGTGTACAAGGCCCGGGAACGTATTCACCGTATCGTTGCTGATATACGATTACTAGCGAATCCAACTTCACGGAGTCGAGTTGCAGACTCCGATCCGAACTGAGATCGGTTTTTGAGATTAGCATCACCTCGCGGTGTAGCTGCCCTTTGTACCGACCATTGTAACACGTGTGTAGCCCTGGACATAAGGGCCGTGCTGACTTGACGTCATCCCCACCTTCCTCACACCTTACGGTGGCAGTCTTGCTAGAGTCCCCGACATTACTCGCTGGTAACTAACAATAGGGGTTGCGCTCGTTATGGGACTTAACCCGACACCTCACGGCACGAGCTGACGACAGCCATGCAGCACCTTGCAAACCGTCCGAAGAAAGCTCCGTTTCCAGAGCGATCGTTCTGCATTTAAGCCCAGGTAAGGTTCCTCGCGTATCATCGAATTAAACCACATGTTCCTCCGCTTGTGCGGGCCCCCGTCAATTCCTTTGAGTTTCATTGTTGCCAACGTACTCCCCAGGTGGATTACTTAATGCTTTCGCTCAGTCACGTACTGTATATCGCACGCAACGAGTAATCATCGTTTACGGCGTGGACTACCAGGGTATCTAATCCTGTTCGCTCCCCACGCTTTCGTGCATGAGCGTCAGTAACAGTTTAGTAGGCTGCCTTCGCAATCGGTGTTCTGTGTAATATCTAAGCATTTCACCGCTACACTACACATTCCGCCTACCTCAACTGCACTCAAGAAAACCAGTATCAATGGCAGTTCCGAAGTTGAGCTTCGGGATTTCACCACTGACTTAATTTTCAGCCTGCGCACCCTTTAAACCTAATAAATCCGGATAACGCTTGGATCCTCCGTATTACCGCGGCTGCTGGCACGGAGTTAGCCGATCCTTATTCCTATGGTACCGTCAGTTGATTACACGTAATCAAGTTTCTTCCCATATAAAAGCAGTTTACAACCCATAGGGCAGTCATCCTGCACGCGGCATGGCTGGTTCAGGCTTTCGCCCATTGACCAATATTCCTCACTGCTGCCTCCCGTAGGAGTCTGGTCCGTGTCTCAGTACCAGTGTGGGGGACCATCCTTTAAGACCCCCTAAGCATCATCGACAACTTGGTGAGCCGTTACCTCACCAACAATCTAATGCTACGCATGCCCATCCATAACCACCGAAGTTTTAAGATTCAAGAGATGCCTCATGAAAATATTATTGGGTATTAATCCGAATTTCTTCGGGCTATCCCCAAGTTATGGGTAGGTTGCATACGCGTTACTCACCCGTGCGCCGGTCGTCGTCTGAAAGCAAGCTTTCTCCGTTACCCCTCGACTTGCATGTGTTAGGCCTGCCGCTAGCGTTTATCCTGAGCCAGGATCAAACTCTTCATTGTTAAAAATTATATATATTCTCGCTCAAGATTTATTAAGTAGTAATTGACAAATTCATTGTTTTCTTACTTGTTTTACTTCAATATTTTCAAAGAACTTTATGTTCGTCTTTTGTATTTTCAAAAGGGATTGCAAAGGTAAAACTTTTATTTTATCCTACAAATCTTTTTTAATATTTTTAGAACTTTTTTTTGCTCATTTAAGTTTAAATCTAAACTCTGAAAGCGGATGCAAATGAACTGATTTTAATTTTAAAAACCAAATCTTTTTTTGCTTTTTTTTTATCTCTTTTTGAAGCCAATTTTCAACTCCAAAAGCGGATGCAAAAGTAAATATTAATTCCGATTATGCAAATCTTTTTTTAAATATTTTTAGAACTTTTTGGCTTCTGTTTTCGTATCAATGTTTCCCTCAAAAGCGGATGCAAATGAAAGACTTTTTTTTAAACTTACCAAACCTTTCTTACTCTTTTTTCAACCTTTTAGACATCTTTTTTTTACCTCTCTGTAACTCTGCTTTTTACAAGTGTAATTTTCTTAATATTTTGAGCTATTTTATCATAATTAAAAATAATCTTCAACTAAATAGTGTATTAAAATACTTTATACAAACAGTATAAACATACGTTTAACAGATTATATATCACACAGATACAAACAAGCTAATATTTTAACAATTACGAAACACCTAATGTTTAGATGGTTACAAAAACGTAGATTAACAACAAGGAATAATTGAATTATTTTTTAAAAATTTCTATATTTTAATAACTTTTCCTGATTTATTGTAAAATGAAAATTATTAATTGAGAATAAAAAAGGGTTGCTAAACATTTATCAATCAGAGATTTAAGAACGTGGTGAAAAATCAAAACTATTCTAACTAACTAAATTTAAGCAAATTAGAACTAATTAATATATTATTTTTGAAATTATGTATTAATATTGAGATTAAACATTTTTATCACTTTTAGTATTACTCCTTTCATAATAAGATATATAATACTGATTACAAGCCTTGTACTGAAATGCTGACATATAGAATAGTTAAGAACATATAAAAAATGCTTCTAGACTTTAGAGTACAAACGTCTAAGTTTCATTTATTTACACAGCATAACAGACAAAACTATTACTTCATTTTAATATTATTATACAATTAATTAATTTTATATGAAATTTTCTTAAAAAGGTAAAATTACTACAAAACTTTAATTGAATATTCTTTTTTCATTCAATATTCTTCTTATTTTTGTCGTAAAACTTATAATAATGATTTTAATTAAAGAAGCTAGAATAATAAATGAAGGCAAAAGTTTCGTCGGAAATATCTTAATAAAAAATTCATATATATATAAGGTGTATGAAATTAATGAGAAAATTGCTGAAAACATAACCAAAACCATTGATGCTAAAGGGAAAATCCTTATTCCTGGGCTTATAGATACTCATGTTCATTTTAGAGAACCAGGTCTTACTCATAAAGCTCAAATTTATACAGAGAGCAAAGCTGCTGTGGCTGGTGGTATTACAAGTTTTTTTGAAATGCCTAACACAAAGCCCCCAACTTTAACCGAAAACGACATTAATAGTAAAATTGAGATTGCAAAGAAAGACTCTTTAGCAAACTTTGCCTTTTACATAGGTGTAAGTGAAAACAATATTTCAGATGTCTTAAATTGTGATACCTCGAAAATATGCGGTGTTAAAATGTTTATGGGTAATTCTACAGGGAAAATGGCTGTTTCAGATGAAGATATATTAAAACAAGTTTTCTCACAAAAGAGATTGCCTGTTGTTGTACATTGCGAAGATGACGAAATAATATCGAACAATGAACAAGAGTATAAGAACAAATTTGGAGAGAATGTTCCTATTAAATATCATTCAGAAATAAGATCGGCAAAAGCTTGTTATAAATCGAGTAACTATGCAATAAGTTTAGCTAAACAATATGGCACAAAACTTCATATTGCACATTTATCGACTAAAGAAGAACTTGACTTGTTTGATAAGAGTGAAGATATTACAAAAAAACAGATAACAGGAGAGGTTTGTGTACATCATTTATGGTTTAGCAATAATGATTACGATAAATTAGGGACAAAGATAAAATGTAATCCTTCGATTAAAGACCCTAGTAATAAAGACGCTTTACTAAAAGGACTTCTCAATGGAAATATTGATACTATAGCAACAGACCATGCACCACATACTTCCGATGAAAAAGAGAATAATTACTTTAATGCACCGTCGGGAATTCCAATAATACAACAATCGTTACAAATAATGCTTGAACATTATCATGATAATAAGATTTCATTAGAGAAAATAGTGGAAAAGATGTGTCATAATCCTAGTATATTATTCGATATTGAAAAAAGAGGATTTATTCGTGAAGGATATTATGCTGATATTGTATTGGTTAACTTAAATGATGAGAATACAGTTAAACCCGAAAATGTATTATATAAATGCAAGTGGTCGCCTCTTGAAGGCTACTCTTTTAAGTCTTCGATAAGCCATACTTTTGTTAATGGTAAATTAGTTTATGAAAATGGTGTGTTAAATGAACAACAAAAAGGTATGCCTATCAGTTTTAATAGAAAATAATTTTAACATCTTAATTATATAAATATGAAAAACACTTTTTTTTTAGTTGCTATTATAGCATTGATTTTAAGTTCATGCTCAACAGATAATAAGTATGAGTTCGATAAAAACAGTGCTACTTTTATTGCTGATAGCATTATGTACACGGCATTAGTTCACAATCCAGACCCAGCAGATGGCTATATGGATGAATGGCTGAAAGGTGTAAAATCGGAAGTATTAGCAGATGCTATTTTTAAAGCTGTTTATAAAGAAAAACTTATAGCTTATGATTATATAACAGGAAAAGCCATGACCATAAAAGAAGTAAAAGACCTTGAGGAAGAGTATGCTAGAGAGACAATAGGCAAATTGCTTTTTACTGAAGAATGGTATTTTGATGAAGAAAATATGCAAATGCACAAAAAAGTAAATTCTATTATGCTTGCTTACGAAAGAAAGGATGAAAATGATGTTACATATAGCTATAAAGCAGGAATAAGAATTTATTTGAATGGCACAGAACCTATGAAAGCTGCCGAGAATTATTAAACAAAGTATAAAGGCTATAAATGACTAGAGACAGACTTACATCTGTCTCTAGTCATTTGAACCTATTTTCAGATAATTACGAATACATACTATTATTAAAAGACAAAATGATTAAAATACTTATTACCGAAGCATTAGATAATATACTAATATCTAAACTAGAAAATGAAAAGTTGAATTGCGATTATTTACCAAATATTTCGGAAAATGAAATAAATGAAATTATACATAACTATGATGGTTTAGTTATTAGAAGTAAATTCTCGGTTACTAAAAACATGATTGACAAAGCTACTAAGCTTAGATTTATTGGAAGGCTTGGTGCTGGCATGGAAAATATTGACACTGACTATGCTGAAAGCAAAAACATTAGCTGTATTAATTCACCCGAAGGAAACAGAGATGCTGTTGGTGAGCATGCCCTAGGAATGATTTTGGCATTACTAAATAATATGTTTAAAGCAAATACCGAAATAAAAAATGGAATTTGGGAACGTAATAGCAACAGAGGCTACGAAATACAAGGTAAAACAGTTGGGATTATAGGATATGGAAATATGGGAAATGCTTTTGCTAAACGTCTATTAGGCTTTGATGCTAAAGTAATTGCTTATGATAAATACAAAATTGACTATACTAATAAATATGCAAAAGAGGTTTCGTTGCAAACATTATTTGAACAAACAGACATTTTAAGTTTGCACGTTCCTTTAACAGATGAAACACATTTTATGATTAATAACCAGTTTATTAATAAATTCAAGAAACCAATATATTTAATAAATACAGCCAGAGGTAAAGTTGTAAAGACTGACGATTTAGTTAGAAATTTAAAATCGGGGAAAATTATTGGAGCGGCTCTTGATGTTTTAGAATACGAAAAAAAACATTTTGAAAATATATTTGAAAACAACTCAAACCCTACTTTTGAATATTTAACAAAAGTAGAGAACGTAATTTTAAGTCCGCATGTTGCAGGACGAACTTTTGAGTCCGAGGTAAAACTAGCAGAATTTATGGCAGACAAAATTATAGGACTAATAACAAAAGCCTAGAATTACAGCAAAGGTTTAATAACATAGCGAGCAGTATGCCGACTTTTTTGTCTTAAAATAATTTTACTATTTCCTGTCATTCTTTCAATCGATTGACTAGTATAATGTCTAATTGTAATTAAATGTAGGTTATCATTATATTTTATGTCAAAGTGTTTTTTCATTTCTTCAATAAAAGGCAATACTTTTTCAGGAATATTATCAACACAAACAGAAAAACTTAATGCTGAATTTTGCATTAAATTAACTTTTATACCATAGTTCGATAATTTTGAAAAAATATTGGCTAAATTATCTTCGACAATAAAAGAGAAATCGCTTGTTAAGAACGAAATTAATATTTGATTTTCTTTGACTATATATATAGGTGTATTAGGAAAAAAATCATTACTAAACTCACTTATATCTATAATTGAAGTTCCCTCAAGCTCTGTTTTGTAAAAAGAACGAACTTCAACATCAATATTTTTATTCTGAAGAGGTTTAATTGTTTTAGGATGCAATATTTTAGCTCCATAATATGCCTGTTCAACTGCCTCACGGTATGATAAACGTGGAAGCAACTCAAATTCATTTGTTTTTGTTGGATCTGCATTATAAATACCATCAACTTCTTTCCAGAAAATAACCTTTTTTGCATTAAGACAATATGCAAAAATTGAAGCAGAAAAATCACTACCTTCACGCCCCAAAGTTGTAGTATTACCGTAGGAATCCGACGCAATAAATCCCTGTGTAACAAACGTTTTACTCTTAGAAGTCAATATTTCAGAAGTTATATTACTTTGTGTTTTATTCCAATCAATACGTGCATCTCTATAACATGAATCAGTTTTAATTAAATCTCTTACATCTAAAAATTCGAGATTAAACCCTTTGCTCTGCAAATACTTATGAACTATTGTTGATGCTAAAATTTCGCCAAAAGGAATAATACGGTCATAAGCTTTTGAGTAATTATCTGATAATTTTTCATTAAAAACATTCAATATTAAATTAAAAACTTCATCTATTTTCAAATAAAGTTCATCTTTATTATCAACATCTAAATCTGAAATGATTTTATAATGATTTTTTTTTATATTATCGAGTATATTTATATCTAAAATATGCTTATTTATAAAATAATTATCGAGTAATTTCTCAAAAGCATTAGTTGTTTTTCCGATTGCAGAAATAATAATAACATACTTTTGTCTATATTTTTCGAGCAAATTAGGCAACATCATAATTTCCTTTGCAGATTTTAATACACCTCCTCCAAATTTTAATATATCCATTTTTCAAAATAATTTATACAAATATCGGTTTTTATTAAATATTGAAGAAAAAAAACTTTAGTTTTGTAAAAAAAAACTAAAACAAAAATCATGTCGGTAATTACTCTTAATGAATTTATTATTGAAAGACAGTCCGATTTTCCTTATGCTAAAGGAGAATTAACTCGCTTATTAAGCCATATTAGTATAGCTGCAAAAATAGTTAACCGTGAAGTTAACAAAGCAGGGCTAGTTGATATACTAGGAGAGTCTGGAGTAAGTAATATACAAGGTGAAGTACAAAAAAAATTAGACGTTTATGCTAACGACCAATTTTTAATGGCATTAAAAAGCAGTGCAGAATGCTGTGGTGTTGCATCAGAAGAAAATGAAGACATTGTTGCTTTTGAAGGCGAAATTGCTCGCAATGGAAAATATGTCGTAGCAATGGATCCTCTTGATGGCTCTTCAAACATTGACACAAATGTATCTATTGGGACAATATTTGCAATTTACAGAAGAATTTCTCCAGTAGGACATCTTGCAACCCGTGCTGATTTTTTACAAGAAGGAGCAAAACAAGTTGCAGCTGGTTACATTATATATGGCTCGTCAACAATGATGGTATATACCACTGGGCGAGGCGTTAACGGCTTTACTCTTGACCCTTCAATAGGCGAATTTTGTTTATCACATAAAAATATTGAAAGTCCAACATCGGGAACAATATACTCAATTAACGAAGGTAATTATATAAAATTCCCAACAGGGGTTAAAAATTATTTAAAATATTGCCAAGAAAAAGATGAGCCAACAAACAGACCATATACTTCAAGATATATTGGCTCGCTTGTAGCAGATTTCCACCGAAACCTTTTAAAAGGGGGAATATTTATTTACCCAATAACAGAACAAAATCCTACAGGCAAATTAAGACTTTTATACGAGTGTAACCCTATGGCTTTTATAATAGAACAAGCTGGAGGTAAGGCATCTGACGGTTACGAAACAAGAATTCTTGATATACACCCAGACTCATTACACCAACGAGTTCCTTTATTTATTGGCTCGTGGAATATGGTTGAAAATGCTGAACGATTTGTTGCAGAAAATGGAAATACCTAAATGAATATATTAATTACTGGCTCAAATGGGCAACTAGGAAGTGAGATTAAACTTATTGTAAATGAGCTTAATCTCACTAACTATATTTTTACAGATATTGAAACACTTGACATTTGCAACAAAGTCGATGTCTCAAGTTTTATTGCAAACAACGAAATTGATTTTGTAATAAACTGTGCTGCATACACTAATGTTGATGGTGCAGAAACAGATAAAATTAATGCTGAAAAAATTAATATACTAGGTCCTTTAGTTTTAGCCGAAACTACAAAAGAAAGAAATATTCCAATAATTCATGTTTCGACTGATTATGTTTACGATAGTGTAAGTCAAAACACTCCATTTAAAGAAACCGACAATACAAAACCACAGTCTGTTTATGGAGTAACAAAATTGCAGGGAGAAAAAGAGATTCAAAAAAACTCAAAGCACATTATTATAAGAACATCATGGCTTTACTCGTCTTTTGGCAATAATTTTGTAAAATCAATGATAAAATATGCCGAAGAAAGAAATAGCTTAAATATTGTATTCGACCAAGTAGGAACGCCTACCAATGCAGCTGATTTAGCTTCTGCTATATTAAAAATAACAATATCTTATACTGAAAACAATGCAAGTTTTAAATCTGGTATATATAATTACTCAAATGAAGGTGTTTGTTCTTGGTATGATTTTACAAAAGAAATAGTTTTTCTTACAAATAAAAGCTGTGAAATATTACCAATAGAAACAGTTGACTACCCTACCCCTGCAAAACGTCCTGCATATAGCGTAATGAATAAAACCAAAATTAAACAAGCTTACAATATCGAAATTCCACATTGGAAAGAGAGTTTAATTAAATTTCTACAAAAAAATAAGTAGAGTTTTTTTTCTTTATAAGAATAAACTAAAAATTTCAAATACATTCATAAAAAAGTACAAAGTTATATATACTTTGTACTTTTTTATTGTAAATTAGCTCATTATTAACATTTACAAAAACCAACAAATGAAAACAAAAGTTATTTTAATTATTCTTATCATCATCAGCCAAAATCTATATTCGCAAACATATATAAAAGATGGGCAAAAGGTATTTGGAACATGGAAAAAATCGAATTCACCATATATTATTAATGGCGAAGCAATTATACCAACAGGTAAAACTCTTAAAATAAAGAAAGGGGTTGAAATAAGATTTAAAACAGGAACTAGCAGAGATTATAGGGTAGATGGTTTAAAAAACAGAGAATTTGACCTTGGCTTTTTAAGAGTTAATGGTAAGATAATAGCAAAAGGAACGGACAAAGACCGTATTACTTTTACTAGCGATGGATATGGAAATTGGGGGACTATCTTTATAAACTCACGTGAAAAAGGAAATTATTTTAAATACTGCGATTTTAAATATGGCTACCATATAAGATCAATTATTACAAATGACAATAGCACAGGTGTTCTTTCTTTTTATAATTCTACAGGAACAATAGACCATTGCTTATTTGTAAACAATGGTTGGACAGCAATAAATTGTAAAGAAAAATCGTCACCAATAATTAATAATGTTACTATTGTAAAGAACAACTATGGCATTGAGTGTAACTCAGGGTCTAAGCCAATAATTACAAATTCAATTTTGTGGAAAAACAATACAGCATTATATATAAATGGATCTAGTATGCCTAAGATTTCATACACATTAATACAAGACAATCAGTTAGAAAGAGAATACGATAAAGGCAACAATATTTTAGGACAAGACCCCGAATTTAAAGATGAAGTATTTAATGAATATAATATTGCTGAAAATTCAATTTGTAAGAAAGCTGGGGAAAAAGGTAAAGATTTGGGCTCTGAGTAATAAAATATATAATTATTCAATGGTACAATTATACAATACACCGTTGCTTTTTTAAAAATATTTTAAAATAGAATTTTAGCAACGGAAAAGACCTCGTATGTTTGCATAATAAGAAAATAGTTATATTTTTTTATCTTTGAAGC
>JAOZLS010000458.1 GCA_029934705.1 Bacteroidales bacterium
ACTATTAACAGCAAAATACAACGGTGTTTGATTGTAAATGTTGAGTGAATTTACATCCATCTTCTGTTCTAGGAGTATTTCAATAACCTTAATGCCATAACGATTTTGAGAAGCAATATGTAAAATATTATTATTATCATAATACCTTGCATTTATGTCGGCCCCTTTGTTTAACAGCATTTTTACGGTATCCGGATTGTATTCTTTTACAGCTATAAGCAAATCAATGTAAAGTTCTTTATTTGTTGTATTTACTTTTGCTCCAGATTTAATCAGATATTTTGCAAACTCATAATTTTTTAGCTTTATTGCAAAAAGCAAAGGTGAATATTTAGGATAATACTGATTTTCAGAGGGTAATAGAGTATTTACATCAGCACCGTTTTTAATAAGAAGTTTTGCAAGTTCATAATTTTCCATTTTTAAAGCTAAAAGCAAAGGGGAGTAACTAGGAGATTTGTATTTTCCAGCATTTTTTGAGATAATAACATTAGGATTTGCTCCTTTCTCGATAATTAACTTGGCAAGTTCAAAATCTTTTAAATAGATTGCAAACAGCAAAGGTGTATAACCAGAAAAACCCCATCTGCAGGAATCCAATGTTAACTGTTCATTTACACTCGCACCGTTTTCTATAAGAAGTTTTGCAAGTTCAAAATTTCTCATTTTTAAAGCTAAAAGCAAGGGGGAATAACCAGGATATCTGTATTCTTTAGCATTTTTTGAGATAATAACATTAGGATTTGCTCCTTTCTCAATAATGAACTTGGCAAGTTCAAAATCTTTAAAATAGATTGCAAACAGCAAAGGTGTATAACCGGAAAAACCCCAGAAGCAGGAATCTAATGCCATCTGTTCATTTACACTCGCACCATTTTCTATCATTTTTCTTGCAATCTCAGGGCTTCTTAAATCAGAAAAAGCTAAAAGCAAAGGAGTCTTATCTCTAAATCTTACATTAAGATTAGCACCACTCTTAATTAGTAATTCAGTAAGTTCTATATTGTTAAGTCTTATCGCAATAAATATAGGTCGTCTAATCTTATTGCCATCTTCATATTTAATTGCATTTACATCAGCTCCATTGGTAATTAATATTTTTGCAATTTTAAAGTCTTTAGGTAAACATGCCTCTTGTAGAAGAGTCCGCCCAGAGCCTGCCATATTAACATTAGCACCTTTTTTTATATACTTTTTTACTTTCCGTGCATTTTTATTCCAAACTGCTTCAGATAATTTTTTGTCAATTTCAGTCTTTTGTGCCGATAAAAATTGAGTAAAAAACATTGCAATTATTAAGTATGATACTAGTCTTTTCATAATATTATTGTTTGAAATTAATGATAATAAATCATTAATAAGCTGATATATAAATATTAGAATTACTATAGATTACAGTATATACTAAAATGCTGTTATAATTATGAATTTAAAACGTTTCTTTTCTGCCTGTTTTACTAAAAAAAATATTCCGTAACACAGGCTTCCGAAACAACTTCGGAACAGGTAATGCAAGATTTTTTTGAACAAAAACAAAAAATAATTAATTCTAAAAATTACTATTATTACAGCATTTTAGTATAATTCTGAGAATAACTATTCTTTGAATTTTTTTTATTAATGTGTGCTTTTTCAATATGTTACAAATTATGAGTCCACTCCTAAAAGCCGAACTTCCTGGTTTTTAAAGCTTTTTTGCACTTAATCCCTAAAGATATAAAACGATAGTTTTAGCTTTTAAAAACCAGAAAATTCGGCAAGTCCCCTTTCTGGGATTTAGGGGTAAAATGACTTTTCGGAGTGGATTCAACTATAATTTATTCAATTAGCCTTACATTTATCCGAATTTCTTCGTTTCCCCCTTTTTTGTTTATGCAGTTAAGTCTAAATTCTACGTTTTCTCCAATATTAAGGCTGGATAAATATTTTTTCATCTCTGAATTAATTGTATTACCTGTTTCGGTAATAACAACGTAATTGTATTTGTCAGATTTTATATTTGTACGAAGTTCAAAAGAAATGACTTTTAATCCAGATATAGGTGAAATAAAATTTATTCTTTTTGATTTTAATAATTGGCTTTTTGTTCGTAATAATTTATTTTCTTGAGTTTCTACACTGATGTTGGCTAATTTTATTTTGTTACCTTTTTTATCATCAGCAATAATATTGCTTATTTCAAAATTATAAGTTGCATTTTCCATAAAATCTATCATTTCGGGTGTTAGTCTGCTCGTACTACTCTCTAATAAGTAATAAAAATCGGGCTGAGTAGATTTAATTTTAAATGATGTTACAAAATATTGACTTGTATCCTTTGATAAATGATTCGGAACAACATAAATGTTCGGATTCTTAGTAATGTCATAAATATTTATATTATATTCTTGTTTGTTAAACAATTTCCAACTAAACATGGCCATGGGACCATCTTTTCTGAATATAATACTAGAATTTATAGATACAATACTGTCGTTTGCTAGTTTTACTTTTATGTTATCGAACCATATTGGATTACTTGGTAATATTTTTTTTATTAATTGTTTTTGTCTAACTGATAATCGGGAAGACATAGATCTTTCAGTTTCATCAAAACCATCAATTGTTGCCGTAATATCAAATTTTACTACTGTACCTTTAATTTTGCTTAGTTCTAAGTGTTTTGACAATAGTTCCTCTTGAGTAATCCAACCTCCTCTTTTTCCTGCAAAAGTTACATTTTGGCTTTCTGCTTGCAGTGCAAACAAAACAAATAATAAGAATATTAATTTTTTCATAGTTGTATTTTTGTGAATGTGAGTAATAGAATATAAATAACTTTGTTACCTATAATTTTGCTCTAAATTAAATGAAATATATTATTAATTCAAATCTTTTTTATATTTCTGTTACTTTTATTACTTTAACCTAAATTAATCAGTTTCTTCTTTTTAACTGTTTTATACTAAAATATAAACAACTATTTAGGAGCCAGTCTGTATAAAATAATACCAATTACTAAAACAATAATTGCTTTACTGACAAACATTGTGATGCTGTAACTAAAAAAAGAGTAGAAATATGAATTTTATGAAAAAATCA
>JAOZLS010000459.1 GCA_029934705.1 Bacteroidales bacterium
AACAGTAAATTAAGAACTTATAGACTTTGAGGTTTCCTTAACGCAATGCTAGTGAGATGATTTAACAGTAGATAATAATTTAAAAAAGAAGTTAAACAACGAATTTAGTATTCTTATTGTAGAAGACGAAGAAATGAATCATTTGTATATTGATACATTTTTATCAAAATTCCCTATAAAATGTAGCACTGTACATGCCATAAATGGTAGCGATGCAGTTGATATAATGCAAAATGAAAACGATATTGATTTAATTTTAATGGATTTAAAAATGCCAATAATGAATGGTTACGAAGCGATTAAAATTATGAGAAATCTAAAAATTGATATACCAATTGTCGCACAAACAGCCTATTCTACATCCGACGAAAGAGAAAGAGCCATAAATGCTGGATTTAGCGATTTTATATCAAAACCATTGGATACAAAAGCATTTTCAGATATTTTATCAAAATATTTAATAATAAAATAAAACTGATGTTTTTCATTTTATTACCATTGCATTTTTATAATTTTGCAAAATGAGAAAATTGAAAAAAGACGAACAAAATAAATCGGCACTAAGTGTTCAAAAGGGGATAGTGGCTCCCGAAAATATAAATAATAATTCAATACAGAACTTTAAGTTAAAACGAAAAACTCAAAAATCTGCTGAAGAATATTTTAACGGTATTATACAAGGCGATATAAATATTTTGAGTCAAGCTATAACATTAGTTGAAAGTACTTTACAAAAACATATAGATTTATCACAAGACATAATAAATAAATGTCTCTTATATTCAGGAAAATCTATACGTATCGGCTTTACAGGAGTACCAGGAGTTGGTAAAAGTTCAATTATTGAAACTTTAGGAATACACCTTATTAATAAAGGGAAAAAAATTGCAGTCTTGGCAATTGACCCTTCAAGTCAGAACTCTGGTGGTAGTATTTTGGGCGATAAAACACGAATGGAAGAATTAAGCGTTTCTGAAAATGCTTTTATTCGACCATCACCAGCAGCAGGCTCGCTAGGAGGCGTAACTAGAAAAACAGCCGAAACAATTATACTTTGCGAAGCAGCAGGTTTCGATATAATATTTATAGAAACAGTTGGTGTTGGACAATCTGAAATCGCAGTGCATTCAATGACTGACTTCTTCCTATTACTGATGCTTGCTGGTGCAGGCGATGAGCTACAAGGAATAAAACGTGGTATTATGGAAATGGCTGATGCTGTTGTTATTACAAAAGCCGATGGCGATAATATAACCAAAGCAAAAGCTGCTACAACAGAATACAAGAATGCTTTGCATTTATTTCCTGCAAATAAATCGGGTTGGACTCCCGTTGTTACCACTGTTTCAGCCTATACCAGCGATGGAATTAATGAGCTCTGGGGCATAATTGAAAATTACGAAAAAGTTACAAAAGAAAATGGATACTTTGAATTGAAACGTAAAAAACAGCTTAAATACAGAATGTTTGAAACAATTGATAACGAATTAAAAAGACGTTTTTATCAAAATCCTGAAATATCAAGTAAATTAACAGAGCTTGAATCAAGTGTTGAGGCTGGAATTATTAGCCCTTATTTTGCAGCAAAAACAATTATGGAAGAAAAATAGTAAAAAGATATTATATTGGTATTATACTAATTGTGATGCAAAACACCCGACAAATAAATTAGAATATATTTGTCTTTTTCAAGGCAAAAATTATTTTCATAGCCTTTGTTACGTAAATAATTTTTAACACAGAAAAAGATAAATAGAAATGATTTATGTTGGGTGTTTTGCTTTACTATTGGTATCAGTGTTTAGATAAAAGAAAAGCTTGCCTTAATCAGGTGTTTTCATCTGCTTGAATAATGACTATATATTTTTACTTTCTTCAGAATTTATTTTAGAATTAGTTCTATTCACAATATATACACCTAAAAGTATTACAACCATAGAAATGATTTGAAGAATAGAGATTTTTTCACCATCAAATAAACCCCATAAAATTGCGACAATAGGAATTAAATACGTAACTAATGATGCAAAAATCACATCAACTTTTTCTATAAAAATATAAAAAATACTAACTGCAATTGTTGAACTCGAAATTGCTAAAATTACAATATATAATAAATTGACTTTATAATCTGGAGTAGCCAAGGCAACCGAGAAATCGGAAAAAAGTAAATATCCACCAGCAAAAGGACCTACAAGAACAAAAGCAAAAACTGATACTGTAAATCCATCTAAATGGGACAGATTAAATTTAATTTCATTCAAACTTATAGCATAAAATATCATAGCCAAAACAATAAAACCTAGAAACATATAGTTATCAGAGAAAAAATCGAGAGAGCCTCCAAAAATTAATCCTAAAGAACCAATTATACCAACAGATACACCTAAAAGTTCATTTCTTTTAACTCCTGTTTTGTATAAAGTTATACCAACTAAAATTACAAGTAATGGGAAAGCCGTATTTAACATTCCTGCCAGTGAACTGCTAACTTTTGTTTGAGCAATAGCAAATAAAAATGCAGGAAAAAAATTACCTAAAAATCCGACTAATAGTAGTGGTTTTAGATCTTTCTTCCTAAGTTTTTTAAATTTTGAAAATATAAAAGGGAGTAATGAAAGAAATGCAAAAAAGACTCGCATAGCACCCAATTGCATCCCCGAAAAAGAATTGAGTCCTTTTTTCATCAAAATAAAAGAAGTGCCCCATAGTAAGGATAGAAAAATTAGAACTGCCCATTGCCAAAATTTCTTATCTAAATTTATAATTTTCGCCATATTTATTTTTTTGCAAACATACTATATATTCTTTATTATTAGAACAATTATATAATAATAAGCTATAATTTGTTAAAAAATGAAGTTTTATAATATAATAGTATAAATGTTAGCAACTAATTTGCATAAATATCTAAAATATTTAATAACTTTGAGGTTTTGATAATAAAAAGGAATGCCTGAATTTATAATTGCCATACGAGAACGAAAGCCCATAGGTTTTATTGCAACAGCATATTTTGCAGAAAAAACCAATGATGATTTCTACACTCTTGTCGAGACTTTAAACTGCTCACACATTGAG
>JAOZLS010000132.1 GCA_029934705.1 Bacteroidales bacterium
AAATAAAAAACTGAATACTAATAAAATAGGATTCAGTTTTTTTTATATTTTATATATATTTTACTTATCTACCTTTTGGGCATTTTTTCTACATAAGGGATATATTTCCTGTCATCTCCTAAAATGTGATCAACTAACCAATCTTTTAAAAATTGTACTAACTGAAAAGTAATAGGTAATTTTTTTTCTGATTTTTGCTGAAAAGCACTAATTTTTTCAACAAAAGCTTTATGTATTTTTTTATGTTCTTCAATATCAGGATAACCAGCTTTTTCAATTAAGTCTTCTTCAAACCAAAAATGGGTTTCAGTATATTCAACTAATCCATCAATAATTTTATATATGCTTGCGGCTCCATTCCCTTCATATACGGCACAGTACAAGTCTGCTATATATTGAACCAACTTTTGATGTTGTTCGTCTATGGGTTTAATTCCACTATTGTATTCTGGTTTCCACTTAAAAAAGCTATGTTTATTTTCCATTTAGGTATAATCGTTAATATATAAGAATACAAAGAAAGCAAAAGAATATAAATAAATCAATTATTTTATTCCTGAGTTTTATATTCTTGAGGAATATTTTGGAATTGAATAACTTTTACTTTTGGTTCTCCTTGATTAATAACATTAATTTTCACCCTTCTATTATATTTTTTAGAGTCTTCAAACCATGCTCCGTCTTTCTTGTTTTTTGTTATAGGATTACTTTCTCCTGCTCCAACAACAGTTAATTGAACATCAGATATTCCTTTGTTGCTTAAATATTTTTTTACTGTTAAGGCTCTTCTTTTTGATAATTTCAAGTTATATGATTCTGATCCAACAGCATCGGTATATCCAACTATTTCGAATTTTGAGTTCGGATTTTTCAACATATAGTCGGCTAACTTATCTAAACCAGTATTACTCGATATTATTAGATTTTTCTTATCAAAGTCAAAGTAAATATTCTCAAGTTCTATTGTAATTTCTTGAGTTTGTGCAACAATTTGTTGTTCTTCTGTACGGTTCTTTTTCTCAGCAATTGCTTTTTGAACACTTAACTCGTCATAAATTGTATATTCTAATTGATTGTCGGCAATTAAGCGAGGCGATAAATCTGTATAAATTCTATTTTCGTTTATTCCTTTTTCTTTAATAAATTTAATTGCTGTTTGCTTTCGTTTACTATCTATTTCTTCGTCTTCAACTAAATAGTCGTTTGCTGAAAAGCTAACTACCAGCTCAGGATATTTATTCATATATTCTGCAACTAGCTCTAACTCTTTTTTTGTAAAGGTATTTATTTCATCAGAGTTTTCGGTATAATTTACATTTTTAAATTTCTCTGTTTCTCCTTGCTCAATTTTCACAAGTTCTGCATTATATTTTATTCTTTTACCTGGATATTCTTTTCCAAAAAAGACATTTTTTGTATCAAATAAATAACTATCTGCTCTATAAACTATTTTCGCATCTCTTTTAGGTAGCATTACAAATTTATAATCACCTTTTAATGAGTTCGTTTCAAAAACATCGGTATATTTATAATTTTCAAGGTCAAAAATTGATAGTGTTTCGTTTTCTGGAACAAAATATACACTGTCAATTATGCTATTATCTTGTTCAAATACGTAAGCAACACTATCTTCACTTATTATAGTGTTCTTTATATACAATTCATCATTTTGACTATATAATGAATCGCCTCTTTGTTCTTGAATTTCATATTTATTAGTATATGATTTATTTTCATATATAACGCCCTCTACTATAAGAACATCATCGCTTTCGCCCCACATAAACGATTTATAAATATCTGCTTTTTGTCCATCACGTCGTGTATAGTAGGCTATTTTTTCATTTCCCATAGGAAAATAAAAGACATCGTCTTCTACTGTATTTATAGGAAACCCAATATTTACAGGTTCCGACCAAGAACCATCGTCTTGCATTATAGTTTTAAATATATCAAATCCTCCCATATTTTTGAAGCCTTTAGAGCTAAAATATAATGTTTTACTATCGGCTAGGTAAATAGGTGCTTCTTCGTCAAACTCTGTATTAAATTGAAAATTTGTAGGTTTTTGCCATTCTCCTTCATCATTTTTAATCGAAATCCAAATATCTCGACCTCCTACTCCATCTTTTCTATCACTTGAGAAGTATAAGGTTTTTCCATCTGGTGTAATCGAGGCATGTCTTTCTGCTGATTTTTTTTGATTAATTACTTTGGGCAATTTAACAGGTTCTGTCCAGGCTGAATCTACAAATGTACTTGTCCATATATCGCCTCTTATTTTTTTTCCTTCTTTAAATATAAAAAGTGTGTTTCCATCGGGAGACAATCCACATGTTGCATCATGTTCTGCAGTATTAACAATATTACCAATATTAAATGGCTTAGACATTAAGCCTTTGTTTTTATCCCACAACCAAATATCCTCATAATATTTATTTTCGGGGCTTATTGCATCATTACCAATACCACCTGGTCGCTTTGATGTAAAAAAAAGTTTCATTCCATCATGCGAAAGTATTGGTGTATGATCATCATACTCAGAATTTAGTATTGCTAAGCGAGTTACAACTAATGGTGCAAAATTGTTAAATATTTCTTTTGCATTTGTAGCACTCTTGATTGAATTATCAACTAGAGCTTTCATTTTTTTATCAACTCCTATATTTAATAAGCTATTATAATCATCAATTTCTTGATCAAACATATATAGTTTATGATATGTTTTTGCTCTATAATAAAATGCCGGCAAAGTATAATCTTCTACACTTTTACTTTTTTCGTATTTTGCAATAATTAAACTAAAACTCTCTTCTGCTTCGGAATATTTTGACAAACCGAGCTTACTAATACCATTATAAAATTGGTATTCTGATTTTTCTGAACTTGTTTGTAACAATTCTGTACAAAGTACAGATGCTTCTCTAAAATTTTCTTCAACAAGAAACTTTTCTATCTCAGACGTAATCTTTTTATTATTAGCCACTTGAGGAAAGACACTTAGATTTAGCATTAGCATAAAACCTAGAATTATTATAGCTTTTTTATCCATTGTAAGAATTTATTGTATATATAAATACAAAAATAAATAATGTTTTGCTAGAAACAAATATTTATGATAAAAATATCATTTTTTTATTTAAACTAAACGTCCTAATTTATTATAGCTATAATATATAATCAACAAATCTTTTATTATTTTATAATTTTTAGCATATAACATATTAATTTTATAGTTACTATATGGAATTTCCATATTATTTGTTTTTAGATCTAATGGATTTAATATCCCCCTTTTTATTTTAGGTAATTGTTCTTGCTTTTCGTCAATATTCCCAACATATCCTACCCAAGAAAGTTTTCCTAATAAAACTGAAAAAATATTTTTTATAAAGTTTATTTTGCTCGAAACAAATAATATTATTAAAGGTAATATAGCTATTAAGCTTAACGAAATTACAACATCAAACAATCTTTTTTTCTTTACATTTGCTTTTTTTGATATTGAATCTATATTAATTGTGTATAACTCACCTGGTGTGTGCATTGAGTTACTTCCAATAACAGTAAGGCTTTCTTGATGTGCTATTTTAAATTCAAGATTCAAATCGGACATATTTAGCATTAATTCTATTATTTTTTGAGAGCCTAAATCTTGCAAACTAAAGATTAACTCATCGGCTTTATTTATTTTTATAATTTCTTTTATTTTTGAAATATCACCAATATATACTGTATCTGCATTTCCGACCTTAGGCGATACAATTCCTAAAACTTTATATCCTAAATTTGTTTTAATTAGCACATCATTAATTATTTTTGCTTCTTTTTTTGACGAAAGGATTATTACATTTTTTTTATCTTTCAATTTAAAACCAAATTCTTTTAGTTTAATAATTGAAAATATTTTGCGAATAGTATAAGTTGCCATAAATCCCCAAGCAGAACCAATTAATAATAAAGCTCTTGAAAAGCGATATTGCTCACTTAGTAATGAATAAAGAACTAAAATAGAAACAGTTCCGTATAAAATACCTTTTATAAAATTTGATTGTTTTACGGGTTTTTCGTAACCTCCTGACAGCAACAACGATATTGTCCAAATAATTATATACGAAGGAACTGCTAAAAACAGATATTCATCGGGATAAGTTCCTCCTGAAGGAAACCGATATGCCTCCCAATAGGGTTTAAGAAAATAAAAACCGGAGAAGAACACAACCGCATCGGTAATGGGAAGAGCAACGGCTTTAAATACTCTTTTTAATATCGAGAGTGTAGCCCTAAACCATACTGCTAGGTTTATAAAAAAGGAAAATATTTTTGCATTCTTTTTTGAAAAATGTTTATTTGCAAAAATAATCATTGCATTATAAAATATAAACACATAGTTTAAACTTCCTTTTTTTGTACTTTCTCCTTTATAATGAATAATTGTTGTTTCGGGAAAATAATAATTTTTATAACCTGCAAGTGTTATTCTATATGACAAATCAATGTCTTCGCCATACATAAAGAATGCTTCATCTAACAATCCAGATTTATCGAGCGTTTTTTTTCGCATAAACATAAATGCTCCAGACAATACATCAATTTCGTGTGTTTTTTCATTATCTAAATAGCCTAAATGATATTTTGCAAATATTTTTGACTTAGGAAACAAACGAGATAATCCAAATATTTTATAAAAAGATACAGAGGGTGTAGGCAAGGCTCTTTTTGACTCTGGAAGAAATTTTCCTGCACCATCAATCATTTTCACTCCTAATGCTCCTGCATCTGGGTGAGAATCCATAAATTCAATAACTTTATAAAAAGTGTCTTCTTGTACAACAGTGTCGGGATTTAAGAGTAATACATATTCGCCATTAGATATTCTTATTGCTTGATTATTTGCTGTAGAAAAACCTACATTTTTTTTGTTCTCAATAAGTATAATGTCATTAAATTTTTCTTTTAACATTGAACAAGAACCGTCAGCAGAATCATTATCAACAACATATACTTCGCAAGAATTTTCGCCATAAATTTCATTTGTGGCAACAATAGCTTTTCGAACAGTATAGAGGCATTGCTCTAAAAAAAACTTAACGTTATAATTTACTATTATTATTGATAACTTCATATTACATTAGTTCAAATTTCACTCTATTTACAATTGAACTACCAAGGGTAAGTTCGTCAACATATTCTATTTCGGAACCTACCGAAACTCCTTTTGCTAAGGTTGTTATTTTCACATTATAACTTGCAAGCTTTCTATATAAGTAAAAATTCGTAGTGTCTCCTTCGGGTGTCGAGCTAAGTGCTAGCACTATTTCACTTACATCTCCACTTGATACTCTTTCTACTAATGATTTTATTTCTAAATTGTCGGGACCAATACCATCCATTGGTGAAATTAAGCCTCCTAATACATGAAAAACGCCTTCGTAACGAGATGTATTTTCGACAGCTAAAACGTCGTTAATATTTTCTACAACACAAATTAGTTTTTTATTTTTATGCTCATCGGAGCAAATTTCGCATACATCTTTATCTGAAATATTTCTACAAACTTTACAGCGTTTAATATTTTTCTTTAAATCAACTATTGCGTTTCCAAATATAATTACATCTTCTTCGGGTTTATTAAGAAGATGCAAAACAAGTCTTAATGCAGTTTTTTTTCCTATTCCTGGTAGTTTTGCAAATTCAGAAACAGCATTATCTAATAATTTTGAAGGATATGAGTTATACATTTTAGTCTATACAATTTACTGATACAAATTTTGAATTACTTAGTTTTTTTTCGCCATCATACCTATATGCAACTAGTTGTTTGCATTTTGCAAGGCTATAATCTAGGCAACATACGTTTTCTGTTTGAATTTCAGGTTTCCCCGTTTTCCAATAATGCCCAAAAAAAACTGGTTTTTGATTTTCTAAATAAGGAGTATGTCCTTTAAAATATTCAGGATTAACTTTTACATTAGGAACTTGCTCTTCATAATTAACAGCAACGGTTCTATACGTTTCTGTATTTAATTTAATCCACCATTTATATCTAACAGAGTTTCTAGGATGACCGTCTTTATCAATATATTTGACATCTTTAGGCAAAGTTGCTTCTTTTCCTTTTAATAATATTTCAATAGCCTCATACTCTGGAGTTCCTTTTATTGATGATTTTTGCAGAAGTTCATCAGTTATTTTATTTTCTGAAAAATATTTTTTGATATAATTAATATGATTAAAATCCCAACAAGCATGAATTACATTAAAATTTTCAAATTCTAAAAAAATTGGTAGTGTTTTAAACCAAGTTAGATATTCTAACCATTCGGCATCTTTATTTTTAAAATTATCTAGAGTTTTTTGAACTTGTTTAATATTCTTAGCACTATGTTCTCTTAAAAATTCGCCTTTTTCATTTTTAGTATTAAATGCGATTGCATTATATTCATGATTTCCTATTACAGTATATGCTGCGTTATTGTCAATCATTGCTTTTACAATTTTTAATACTTCAAGAGGATTTTCTCCTCTATCAATAAAATCACCAACAAAAATAATTTTTCGCTTTGGATGTGCATAAAATCCATTTTTCATGGTATAGCCAAGCTTTTCGATCATTAAAACTAAAGTTTTTGAATAACCGTGGATATCTCCAATAATATCGTAGAAGTTAGAATTTTTTATTAATTTAAGCATTATTTATTTTTATAGTGATGCAAAATTATTTAATATTTTAATTTAAAAGTTCGTATTAAACCATTTTGTTATATTCTTTTTTGGTTTATATTCTTTGATGTATTTTAGAGCTTCATCGGCAGAGTTGGCTACAAAATAGACTTCTCTGTATTCTTCTTTCGCAAATTTTTCTTTGTATAAAGTTTCAAAAAAATGAATAAGATTATCATAAAAATTATTATGATTTAAAATTACAATTGGTTTGTAATGATATTCTAACTGCCTTAATGTAATAATTTCTGCTAATTCTTCTAAAGTTCCAAAACCTCCAGGCAAAGCAATAAAAGCATCCGAAATTTCTTCAAGTTTAGCTTTTCTAGAGTGCATATCAGGAGTAACAATTAATTCATCAATAGAATTATCGGCTAATCCTTTTTCTTTAATTCTTTCAGGAATTACACCCGTTACTTTTGCACCATTACTCTGAGCTGTTGCAGCAACAGCCTTCATTAAACCAACATTTGCACCTCCATAAACTAAATTAAAATTTTGCTCTGCAATTTTTTCGGCAAGGTTTTTGGCAATAAAAGAATATGATTCATCAACTACATCACTTGATGAACAAAAGACACAAATATTATTCATAATATTAAAAATTTAATTTCGGCTAAATTAATAAGTAATTTCAAATATTAAAAATACATAAGACTTTTAATAAATAAACATATTTCAGAAACATAAATAATAAGAAATGGAAAAATCAATTACAAGCTGCCCTATAAAAATATTTGTTTTTGGCACATTACGCAAAAAAGGTAGGTTAGACTATTATATGGATGGTAGTAAATATGCTGGAAAATACTATACAGAAGGTCAATTAATGAAATCGGAATTAGGAAGTGCATACATTGATTTTAACTATAAAGACGTTGCTTCAATAGGCGAACTATATTATATTAATTACCCTGGACTTTTAAGAATTAATCATTTAGAAAGTACATCTGGCGAATTTCCTAAAGGTTACGATTTGGCACTATTGCCAATTTGGAAACTAGGCGAAGATGGTAAGCATACATATTCTGACGAAGATAAGTCGTATGCATTCTTCTACAAAAGAAGAAACGATCCTATTAAAATTATGTCGGGAGATTGGATTAATAGAACACGACCAATTGAAGAGATAAAAAAAATAATTGAGCAAAATTCTGAATCCGAAAACTTATCAGAAACAGTTATAAATCACATGCGAGAATACTTAATTAACGAATATTAGAAGATATTAAATGACACTTAGAAAACGCATATCAAGTATCCTTTTTTGGTCTATAATTTCAGCTGCATTTATTGGACCTGGAACTGTAACTACTGCCACACAAGCGGGAGTATATTACAATTTTCAGTTATTATGGGCTTTGGTGTTTTCTACTTTTGCAACATTATTATTACAAGAAGCAAGTGCAAGGCTTACAATTCAAACAAAACTTAATTTAGGCGAAGCAATAGCTAGACAATTTGAAGGAAAACCATCAAAAACAGTGGTTCTTTTGGTTATAATAGTAGCCATTATTTTAGGGTGTGCGGCCTATGAAGCAGGAAATATATTGGGCGCAGTTGCAGGTTTGGTATTAATATTTGATATACCATACTATTATTTTGTTGTAGGCATAGGCTTGTTAGCAATAATGGTGTTTTCTGTTCGCTCCGTTCATACTATTGCAAAAGTTTTAGGAGTTGTTGTGTTTTTAATGGGTATAGCTTTTTTAACAACTGCATTGTCTTTAAACCCTGATTGGTCCGAAGTGGCAAAAGGTGCAGTAATGCCAATAATTCCAAACTCATCGGGTGCTGGACTTATAGTTCTTGGGCTAATTGGAACAACTGTTATTCCTTACGATTTATTTTTGGGTTCGGGTGCTTTAGATAAAAAGCAAACAATAAAAGAAATGCGTTTTGGGCTTTCTATAGCTGTAATTTTAGGAGGAGTAATTTCAATGTCGATTATGGGAGTTGGTAGTGCAATTACAGAGGGTATGTCTGAGAGTGCACGTGCAAACATGGATTATTCTTATGATATGCTTAAAGACACATTAGAAATTATTACAGGGGAATATGCTATTTATATTTTTGGATTTGGAATGTTTGCTGCTGGTTTTTCATCTGCAATAACATCTCCTTTAGCATCGGCAATAACTGCTAGAAGTCTTTTTTCAAACAAAAAGAATGAGCATAAATGGAAACCAGGTGCAATTTATTTCACTCTTACAATTGTGGGTGTTCTAGGAACTGGGCTTACTTTTGGAATTTTAAACATTCAACCTATTCCTGCAATTCTTATTGCTCAAGCATTTAATGGGTTAATATTACCTTTAGTTGCAGTATTTTTAATTTATGTTATTAATGATGCAAATATTATGGGAAGAGAGAACCTTAATGGCTGGGTATCAAATTTCTTTATGGGTTTTGTTTTGTGGGTTACAATGATATTAGGCTTTACAAATATATCAAAAGCAGCAGCAAAAGCATTGGGTTTTGATATATCCTCTAGCGACATGACTTTTTTAATTACCACAACAGTAATCTCTTTTATTCTTACATCGTGGATATTATTTAAAATCTATAAAAGACGACTTACACATCAAAATATTTAACATCAAAATAAACTTTTTCATTGTGTTTAAAATTTCCTTTTAAGTCAAAATCCCATTGCCATTTATTTTTCAACTTTTTTGCTGGTAAATTAGTGTAACTTCGCTCAGTTTCAGCAATTAAATTATTTTTAAGATTGTAATTACGTTGTTTGGAATCAACAATAAGGCAAGTTTTATTTTCAGGTAAATTATCTAAATGATTCTTCTGTATTTTAGCTGAAAACTTATTTATAACATCTTCACTAAACAGTTTTTTCTTAGTTAAATATTCTTGAAAAAAGACACTAAGCTGAGTTACTAAATTAGCTGAAACAACAAAATCGGCCTCATTAATAATATTACCTAAGCCAAAATCATTTTTTTCTTCAATCAAATTTAACAATTCGGTAGCACTATTATTTTTTCCCTTAATAAAACTAAAAAAGACATTACTTATTTGGGTAATTTCCTTTTCAATTAATTCTACATTATCATATCTCCTAACAAAATGTACAATTTGCTTAGGATGCGTTACATCTACTAAAATTATTTTCTTAAACATGTTACTCAGCTCATCAATAGGAATATCGAGCAACCAGCCACTACCTAATATAACACATAAGTTTTTGTTTTTTGTTTCCGAAGAAGAAATAATACTACGTTTAGTATTTTTCAAATGACTATTCCAGTTATTTTGCTCATTAATATATCGAC
>JAOZLS010000460.1 GCA_029934705.1 Bacteroidales bacterium
TTATATCTTTTTCATCTTGAAACTATTGATTTTACAAGGTGCGAAACTTGAGTTAATAATCTTATGATAAAAAAAATAATTATAATCATTTTATTTAGTTTTTCAACAATTTATATTTTTGCCCAAAAATCTAAATTAGATAGTCTTTTAAATGAAATTAATATTTGTGTTGACGATTCTTGTAAAACGTATGTAGTGAAAAATATTTTTTGGCATTGCGTAAATAATGATATTGATACTGTTAATATACTATTAGATGAATACCTAGAATATTTTACAAAACAAAAATTTGATTTAGGAATAACATATACTGCACAAGCAATATCTTATATTTATTTTAACAATGAAGAGTATTCTAATGCTATTGAAATTTTAGATAGTGTATATTTTTTGATTTCATCCAGTAAATACAAAAGAATTGTTTTAATGGATTTAGCAGAGAAAAACCGAAATATGAAACATTTTGAAAATTCCAGAGATCAATTATTAGAAACTATAATACTGTTGAAAGAAGAAAAGGATACTACTATTTTATCCAAGGCGTATAATAGACTTGCTGCCACATTTTTTGAAATGGACTCATTGGAAACAGTACTAAAATATGTTGATTCATCTTTATTTATAGCCGAAAAAGAAAATCTCCAATGGATTATTGCAAATAATTATGAAATAATGGGAGCGGTTTACCATGCACGAAAAGAGTTTGAAAAATCAGTAGATTATTATACCAAAGCAATAAAAATTAATAACGAAATAGGGGCAGAGAGTTCATTAGCAAACAATTATAACAATATTGGTATTGCTTATTTTTCATTACAAAACTATAAATCAGCAATTTTATACTTAAAACAAGCTTCAGAATTAAATAAAAATAATGGAAATCAATATATGCTTTTAACATCGTTAAATTTTATTGCAAGAGCCTATGCTAAAACTGAAAAATTTGAATTAGCCTATTTTTACAACGATTCTGCAATGAGCTTGAGAGTTTCTCTATTTGACCAAGAAAAACTCAGTAATGTTACTGAATTAAACAAGAAATTTAATCATGAAAAACAAGAAATTCTAATTTCCCAACAAAATAAAATAATAAAACAAAACCACATAATTTTAAACCAACAAAAACGACAAAAATATGGAGTGTTATTATTACTGTTAATAGCAATAGTATTTATATCTTTTTTATATTTATTGCAGAAAAAAATAAAGAGTAAGAGCAAAAAACTTTATAATCAAAAAGAAGAATTAGATATATTAAATCAAAAATTATTTGCAAACTTTTTAAAGGCCGACGAACAAAATAAAATAATAAATACCTCAAAGCAGCAATTAGAAAATCAAAATACTGAATTAAAAAAACTTTCAAGATATAGAGAACTAAATACACAAATGATAGTTCATGATTTGAAAAACCCTTTAAATAGAATTGTTTCAACAACAAAACAACAAGATAATCAACTTCACGATTCTGCTCAATTTATGCTAAATCTTGTAGAAAATATACTTAACTTATCAAAAATAGAACAAAATATATTTAGTGTCGATTTACAACAAATTAGTATTAATGATGTGGTAAAAAGTTCTTACAAGGCTACCGAATTTTTGTTTACAAATAAAGGTGTAAATTTTAAAACTAATTTAATTAATAAAATAACAGTACTTGCTGATTTTGAAATTCTGAAAAGAGTTTTTATTAATTTATTTACAAATGCCGTGAAATACACTAAATCAGGAGGAAATATATTTATAGATTTTAAAATTATTGATTCAAATATTCAAATTAGTGTAAAAGATAACGGAATTGGAATAAAAAAAGATAAAATAACAGAAATATTTAATATATATAATAATGATACTCGTACCAAATCAAAAGGAATAAGCTCTACAGGTATTGGATTATTTTTTGTTAAAAAAGCCATAGAGGCACACAATAGTAAAATATTAGTAGAATCAAATAAAAATGGAACAAGTTTTATTTTTCAACTAAAAATTGTAAAGAATTCAAACTTAAAATCATCTAACATAATTGAAACAAAAAAAACAACGCTTGTTTTAGATAAAAACGAAAGTGAATACCTTAAACCATTTATTAAAGACCTTAATGAAACTGAAATATTTGAAGTTAGTAAAATAAAGCAAATAATTAATCAAATTGAAAATAAAACAATAAATATTAAACTTTGGCGAGAGAATTTGCTATTAAGTGTTACTAATTATAATACTACACTTTTTGAGAAACTACTTAAAATGTAAAAAATGGGAAAAAAAATATTAATTGTTGATGACATACTTGAAAATATACAAATAATTATAAGTGTTTTCGAAAAAAATAATCCAGAATTTGAATTATTCCAAGCACCTAATGGATATTTAGCATTAAATATTGCTAAAAAAGTAATACCTGATATTATTATTACTGATTGGGATATGCCCGAGATGAATGGAATTGATTTAATTACAAAATTGAAACAAGAAACAAAACTTAAAGATATTCCTGTTATTATGGCTACTGGAGTTATGACAAGTGTTGAATATTTGCAAATGGCTCTTTCTGCTGGTGCTGTCGATTATATAAAAAAACCTATTGATGAAGTTGAACTTGTTGCTCGAACCTTATCGGCACTTAATTTATCTGAATATAACAAAAGAATATTAGAACAAAAAAATCAAGAGCTTATTGAAAATACTCTTTTTTTAATAAGAAATAATAAATTTAATGTTCAAATCTCTGAAAAGTTAAAAGAACTATCAAATAATCTTAGTAAAAACGACAAGCAGGCTTTTAAAATAATTAAAGAAATATCTGCAAAAATTTCTACTAAAATTAAAACAGATAGTTGGAAACGGTTTGATGTTACTTTTAATGCAGTATATGACGATTTCTATAAAAACCTGCATACAGATTTTCCCGATTTAACTGCTTCGGAGGTGAAATTAAGTACATTTTTGAAATTAGGATTAAATACAAAAGATATTTCTTCCATTTTATATATTACACCCCAAAGTGTTAAAGTTTCTAGATCAAGGCTTCGCAAAAAGTTAGGTATTTCTCAAGATGTAAATTTGCAA
>JAOZLS010000013.1 GCA_029934705.1 Bacteroidales bacterium
TAAAAGAAATTGAAACTAACAAATATAATTTAGAATGGAATGTAAAACGAATTTTGAGTAAAGCAAATTACCATATTCATACTGATGCAGTCAAGAATTATATTTTGCCAAAAGCCGATTATACAAAAAACAAAGAATGGTTAGCTTATGCCGAAGAAGCAGATTTATTAAATGTTGCTTTATTTGATTGCACAGCAAAAACGTGGCGAGATGCAAATTCCGAACACGCAGAACAAAACTTAAACATAAGAGATTTTGCAAGTATCAATGAATTAGCCGTTTTATCTAATTTGGAAACAGCAAACGCAGAATTAGTAAAACAAGGAATTTCAAAAGAATTACGATTTAAACAACTTCAAGAAATTGCTCAATATCAACTAAAAATAATGAGCAAAACTAATTTAACAAAATCAATAAAAAGATTGACAGACAAAACTTATATTGAAGAACAAAAACGAATAGAAAAGAAATAAAATACGCATATCATTGTGTTTGATGAGCAGTTGTATTTTTTTATTTTGTTCCGCCTACAACTACACAAAAAACATCCTAACATCAAGCCGTATTCGTTCTTTGCAATATAAATAACACTAAAACGGAACTTATTACAATAAATATCCCTTAAAACCTACATTTATTGTAGTAAGTTCTGTTTAAAACTAGAATTTACAATGAATAACATAATTAGGAATATCAACTAACTTTTAACGTAATTTACACAATGAAAAAAAATAAAATAATAATAGCAGTCGATGGTCATTCTTCCTGCGGAAAAAGTACTTTAGCAAAAGCAATTGCCGATTATTTTTCATATACATATATTGACACAGGAGCAATGTATAGAGCAGTTACTTTGTATGCTTTTAATGAAGGATTTATTAGCGATAACAAAATTGTTGACGAAGAAAAACTTCAATTAGCAATTAAAAATGGTGATGTAAATATTGATTTTCGACTAAACGAAGACTTAAATAAGGCAGAAACATTTTTAAATAATATTAATGTAGAAGGAGATATTAGAGGGCTAGAAATATCAAGTTTGGTAAGTCAGGTAGCTGTTTTAGGCTTTGTTAGAGAAAATTTAGTTTTTCAGCAACGTAAAATGGGCGAAAAAGGTGGCATTGTAATGGATGGTCGAGATATAGGGACTGTTGTTTTTCCAACTGCCGATTTGAAAATATTTTTAACTGCCAGGGTTGATGTTAGAGCAGAAAGACGATATAAACAATTAATTGAAAAAGGTAAAAAAGCCGATTTTGAATCAATAAAGAAAAATTTAGAAGAAAGAGATTTTATTGATTCAAACAGAGAAATAGCTCCATTAAAACAAGCCGAAGACGCAGTACTTGTCGATAATAGTGATATTACACGAAAAGAACAAACTGAATTGGTTGTTGGAATGGTAAACAAAGTTATTAATAAATAAAAAAAATGGAAATAGAAATAGACTCAAATTCTGGCTTTTGTTTTGGTGTAGTTTACGCAATACAAAAGGCAGAAAATGAATTAGCGAAATCGGGTAAACTCTTTTGTTTGGGCGATATTGTTCATAATAGTGTCGAGGTTAAAAGGCTTCAGGATATTGGATTAACAACAATAGATAAAGAAGAATTTAAGAATAAAAAAAACACTAAAGTTTTAATAAGAGCACATGGTGAGCCTCCCGAAACTTATAAAATAGCATTAGAAAACAACATTGAACTTATAGATGCTTCGTGTCCAGTTGTATTAAAACTTCAAAATAAAATTAAAACAGGTTTCGATTCAATTTCTGAAGCTGAAGGGCAACTAATAATATACGGAAAAAAAGGGCATGCAGAGGTTATAGGATTGCTTGGTCAAACAAAAAAACAAGGAATTGTTGTTTCAGAATTCAGTGATTTAGATAAAATAGACTATACAAAACCGATAAATATTTTTTCGCAAACAACAAAAAGCAGAAAAGGCTATGACGAAATAGTTGAAGAAATAAAAAAAAGGATGCACGAGGCACAAGGCAGTGCGGATATTAATTTTATATCTAATAATACTATTTGTAGTCAAGTATCGCACAGAGACATACATTTACGAAAATTTGCAGACAAACATGATGTAATAGTTTTTGTCAGCGGAAAGAAAAGCTCAAATGGAAAAGCCTTATACCAAGTTTGTAAGAATAAAAATGAAAATTCATATTTTGTTTCGGATAGTAACGAGCTTGTAAAAGGCTGGTTTAATAATGTTAAAAGTGTAGGAATATGCGGAGCAACATCTACACCTGGTTGGTTAATGTCAAAAATTAAAAAAGATATAATAAATTTATAATGAATAACTGTCATTAAAGTCAATATTGATGTTAGCTTGGTATTTGAATTATCATTTATAATTTATAAACAGATGAAACGCCCATGATAAATAAGTTTTAACACATACGAAAATGATTATTGCAGTTTTGCCCAAGTAAATACATAAAAAGATAGCATGCGGGTGTCGCATCTAACCTTTTAAATAATTTATAAACAGATGAAATATCTTACTTTATGGACAGGCTCTTAATAGTCATAAATTTTATATAGAAAAAGCCAATTATTTTTACTATATTTGTTTTTTAAAACATTAATGCTAGAAACATGCGGAATAAAATACTAATATTTTCAGTAATTATTTTACTTTTAGGAACACTGATTTCAGGATGTGATGGTTGTAAAGGGGAAGACGCAAATGCTGAGCCTAAAATAGATTCTACTGAAAATGAAAATGCAAATGTTGGGAAAATAATTAAATTTAATGGACGACTTTTTAGCCTTCCATCTCCATTTCAGATAGCTGAGTTAATAAAAAATACAAAAGCAACCTATAATTCTGATTTAATAAATCCAAGTGTAAACTCTTCAAAATATACTTCATCTGATAAACAAGCATTAAATTTAGGTATTTATGGTGCAGATTTAGGATATATAAATATTTACGACCAATATGCAGATGCTGCTCGCTATTTTAGTGTAATAAGAGGTCTTACAAATAACCTTAATATTATGAATTCTTTTACTGAAGAAATTTTTTCAGCAATAGAAAAAAATAGTACTAATAAAGATTCATTAATGAAAATTATTGCAGACTCATATAGAAATGCAGATTCTTATTTAATTGATAATGAGAGAAATGATGTTGCAGTACTCGTTCTTGCAGGTGGTTGGGTAGAAGGACTTTTCCTAATGACACAAAATTATAAAGAGCAGAATTCAAACGAAATACTACTGAGAATTGGAGACCAAAAACACCCATTAAATAATTTAATTGAACTATTGAAACCATATTATGGGCATAAATCTGAAGATTATGATTTATTAGTAGAACAATTAGCTGAAATGGCTATGATATATGATGGGGTAGATATAAAATATACATACATTGAACCTAAAGTATATCCTAACAAAAAATTGACTGTAATAAATAGTACAACAGAAACAATTATTAACGATTACCAATTAAAAGCAATAACCGAACAAGTAAACAAAATAAGATCACAAATTGTTGAGTAAAAATTTTACAAAAATGAAGAAACAATTATATAGAATATTAGCTCTAACAATTTTAATTTTAACTGTTGGAGATGCAAATGCCCAAATGGATTCAGTGGTAAGTGTTTGCGAACAATATATGTCATCTGCGTATGTTTCAGATGGACAGCAGTATATGGCTTTAGTTTCTGACGATCAAACTGCTGAATTTGATATTCTTTTTTATGGAAACAATACGTATAGAGTAGTAGCTTGTAGTGGAGTAGAAAATGGTTTAGTATTTACAATGTACGATAAAGACAGAAATGTTCTTTTTTCGAGTGATGACTACAAAAATACTCCATACTGGGATTTTAAGTTTGAGCATACAACAAAATGTTATATAGAAGCAAAATTAGTTGCCGAACAAAAATCAGGTTTTGCTATACTTTTAATAGGCTTTAAAAATAAAAATTAATAAGTGCTAATGATATGAGCGAGAGTATTTTAAAAGCATTGATGCAACTTTTTGCCATAATTGCCAGACCCGATAGCGACGAAGGCAGTAGGAGACCTCTTGTCCAAGATTTTTTGAAACAACAATTAACAATAGAGTTAGTAGAGGAATATCTTATAATATTTGATAATTATTATCATAAATATCAAAAAAAGCAAACACACCGAAAGAAAAAAGGAATAGCCTCAAGCTCAGTTAGAGTTTTAACTATTTGTACCTTAATAAACCGAGAATTAACTCTAAAACAAAAAATAATTGTTGTTATACGCTTGCTCGAATTTATTAGCTCCGACGGAAAACCACAAGAACAAGAATTTGAATTTGTAAAAACAGTTGCCGATACTTTTAATATTTCGACTGAAGAAAATGTTAACCTAACAAAATTTGTTTTTGAAAGCTATGTGAATATTCCTCTTATGGGAAATTTGCTAGTAATTGATGGACATAAAGATAGAGCATTTGAAGGAGGAACGAAACATTTGTTTGCAGACTCATTGGAAGGCGAAATTCTTGTATATTATTCAAAACCTGCAAACATGCACGTGTTTGTATATCATGGAAAAAAAGAACTTTATTTAAACGGATTAATAATTCACGAAGATAGAGTTTATGTTTTATCATCAGGCTCAGCAATAAGAGATTCTAAAAGACATCCTCTGTATTATAGCGATATTGTTAGTGCATTTAATCAAGATAATTTAAAATCTAAAATTATTTTTGAAGCCGAAAATTTAAGCTATAAATTTAAAAATGGACATATTGGTGTTCAAAAAACAGACTTTGTAGAAAAATCAGGGAAATTAGTTGGTATTATGGGAGCTAGTGGCTCCGGAAAATCAACTTTTTTAACATTACTAAGTGGCTCTATCAAACCTGCTACAGGAAAAGTCCTAATAAATGGAATAGATGTACATAAAGAAAAAGATAAGCTTGAAGGTATTGTAGGCTATGTTTCTCAAGACGACCTTCTTATTGAAAACCTTACAGTTTTTGAAAACCTATATTATAATGCAAAACTTTGCTTTAGCAATTATTCTAAATTTCAAATATTAAGAATTGTTGTAGAAGTGCTTAAAAGCCTTGGTCTATACGAAATTAAGGGCATGAAAGTAGGGAGTCCTCTAAATAAAAAAATTAGTGGAGGACAAAGAAAAAGATTAAACATAGCATTAGAACTTATAAGAGAACCAGCAGTATTGTTTCTTGACGAGCCAACATCAGGACTTTCTTCTAGAGACTCAGAGCGAATACTTGATTTATTAAAAGAATTAAGTTTAAAAGGGAAACTTATTTTTGTAGTAATACATCAGCCATCATCCGATATATTTAAAATGTTTGATAGGCTAATGATACTAGATCAAGGTGGATACACTGTATATGATGACGATCCAGTAAATTCAATAGTATATTTTAAGTCTAAAATGAAGCAAGCAGACTGGAGCGAAAGCGAATGTCATGAATGTGGAAATGTTAATGCAGAACAAATATTTGATATACTCGAAACAAATATACTTGACGAATTTGGAAAAGAAACTTCTACCAGAAAGTTTAAACCATCAGAATGGTACTCGTTTTATAAAACTAAAAATAACGAAAATCCAAAAAAGAAAAGTAGGCTAGTTCATAGTCTTCCCGAAATTTCATTTAAAATACCAAACAGGTTTAAACAGTTTGTAATATTTGTAAAGAGAGATTTAAAAGCAAAATTTGCAAATAAGCAGTATATGCTTATTAATTTAATTGAAGCACCTGTATTAGCATATTTATTATCTTACATTATTAAATATTATAATATTTCGGCCGACAACCAATTAGGTTATGTTCTTAACAATAACAGTAATTTACCAGTATATATATTTATGGCAGTAATTGTTGCCCTCTTTGTAGGGTTAACAACCAGTGCCGACGAAATAATAAAAGACAGAAAACTACTAAAACGAGAATCATTCTTAAATTTAAGCAGAAGTAGTTATTTATCTTCTAAAATATTTATTCTGTTTATGATTTCTGCCTATCAAGCATTAATGTTTATTCTTATAGGTAACACAGTTATGGAAATTAGAGGTATGTACCTCGAATATTGGCTCATACTATTTGCTACTTGGGCTTTTGCTGTTATGTTAGGTTTAAATATATCCGACGGCTTTAAAACTTCGGTTACAATTTATATAATGATACCATTTCTTATAATACCTCAAATAATTTTAAGCGGTATTATTGTTAGGTACGACAACCTAAACCCTAAAATAGTTACTCCAGGAGCAATACCTTGGTTTGGCGAAATAATTACAGCACGTTGGTCTTATGAAGCCCTAGCTGTACATCAATTTACAAATAATGACTTTATTAAGCCTGTTTATAAGTGGGAAAGAATAAAACATTACTCTAACTATAAAAAAGATTTATGGTTAAAAACTCTCAAGAATAAACTTAATAATTACGAACGAAATAAAAATAATAAAGACAAACAATCTGAAATAGAAGAAGACTTTTTGCTTATAAGAAATGAGTTGGAAAAAGAAACTAGAACGAATAAAAATGTTGCATATAATTTTGATATTGATAGACTCAAATTGGGTGTAATAACAAATGAAGATGTACAAAAACTAAAAGTGTATTTCCAATTACTAAAAAAATATTATATAAAACAATTTACTATAGCTGATAAATTAAAAAACGATTATGATAACCAGTTCATGAAAAATGATTCATTAAAAAAAGAATATACAAACAAGAAGAGGGCATATCATAACGAGCGAATAAATGAGCTATTAACAAATAATACAGAACTAAAAAAAATAACCGAATATAAGGGACATTTATTCCCAAAAACAGACTTTATATATTTTTATCCTGATCAATACATAAAATCACATTTTTATGCACCTAAAAAGAAATTGTTTAATGGTTTGTATTACAATACATTATATGTGAATATGTTTGTTATATGGACATTTACTATATTGTTGTATTTAACACTATATTTTAGTGTACTTAGAAAAAGCATGGATTCTTTTACTTATTTAAAATCGCTACTTACCAATCCTAAAAAAAATATATTAGAAGATAATTAATTAATAAATTGAAGATAGAAATTATAATAATAAACGGACCTAATTTAAACCTATTAGGAAGTAGAGAACCAAATATATACGGAGATAATTCCTTTGAGAATTATTATAAATCCCTTCAACTGAAATACCCAAATATATTATTTACTTATTTTCAATCAAACCACGAAGGCGAAATTATTGATAAGTTACAACAGTCCGATAATAATTTTAATGGAATTATATTGAATGCCGCAGCATACACACATACATCAATAGCAATAGGCGATACCGTTGCAGCAATAAAAACTCCAGTAGTAGAAGTTCATATTTCAAATATATTTAAGCGAGAAAAATTTAGACAAAAATCCTATATTGCACCACATTGTTTAGGAAGTATATCGGGTTTTGGACTTAGCTCATACACTTTGGCAGTTGAAAGTTTTGTTAATTTAAAACACTTAAAATAATGGCAACATTAGATATTATAAAATACGATTTATACCTAAAACCGTTCGAAAATAATATTATAAATCGAATAGAATTAGCAGAAAAAAAAGAATTGGAATTAACAAAAGGCGCATCATTGTCTGATTTTGCTAATGCTCATAAATATTTTGGTTTACACAAAAATAAAGCCGATTTTATTTATCGAGATTGGCTTCCAAATGCCGAAAAAGTATATATTATAGGAGATTTCTCTAATTGGCAAGCTCTTGATGAATTTGAATTAGAAAAAAAAGAAAATGGCATTTTTCAACTAATTTTTTCAAATAAAACATTAAAACACGGCGATTTATATCGTATTTTTGTAAAATGGAATGGGGGCGAAGGCGATAGAATTCCAGCATACTCAAAACGAGTTGTGCAAGATTCTGAATCACATATTTTTAATGCACAAGTTTGGTTTCCTAACAAAAATTATAATTTTCAAAATAAAATACCTCAAAAACATAAAGCAGCTTTAATTTATGAAGCACATATTGGAATGGCTTCTGAAAAAGAAGGCTTAGGCACATATAACGAATTTACACAAAATGTTTTACCTAAAATTGCAAAATTAGGCTATAATACAATTCAATTAATGGCAATTCAAGAACATCCATATTATGGCTCGTTTGGTTACCATGTATCTAGCTTTTTTGCAGCTTCGTCACGCTTTGGAACTCCTTATGAATTAAAGCAACTTATTGATACTGCTCATGGTTTAGGAATTAGTGTAATAATGGATTTGGTGCATTCACATGCAGTAAAAAATGAAGTTGAAGGAATTAGCAAATACGATGGCTCCGAATATCAATATTTTCATAAAGGTGCAAAAGGCTATCATACTGCTTGGGACTCAAAATGTTTTGATTATGGAAAAAATGAAGTATTACATTTTCTTCTTTCAAATTGTAAATTTTGGATAGATGAATATAAGCTCGATGGCTTCCGATTTGACGGAATAACCAGCATGTTATATCTTAATCATGGGCTAGAAACTGATTTTACTTCTTACGAAATGTATTTTAATCAGAATATTGATAAAGATGCAATTGTTTACTTAAATTTAGCTAATAAATTAATTAAAGAAATAAATCCTGAAGCAATAACTATTGCCGAAGATATGAGCGGAATGCCTGGCTTAGCAATGCCTTGCTATAAAGGAGGAATTGGTTTTGATTACCGATTAGCAATGGGAATACCCGATTTTTGGATTAAACTTATTAAAGAAGTTAAAGACGAAAATTGGCATGTTGGCGAAATATTTCATAGGTTAATTGACAAACGAAAAGACGAACAAACAATAAATTATGCCGAATCTCACGACCAAGCTTTAGTAGGCGATAAAACAATAATGTTTAGGCTTGCCGATAAAGATATGTACTACAATATGTCGCTTTCAACAATAAATATTACTGTTGAAAGAGCAATTGCTTTGCATAAAATAATTAGGCTAATTACACTCTCGACTTCGTCCAACGGCTACCTTAATTTTATGGGAAACGAATTTGGACATCCCGAATGGATTGATTTTCCTAGAGAAGGGAACGAGTGGTCCTATCAATTTGCAAGGCGGCAGTGGAGCTTATCCGAAAATACAGATTTAGCATATTCGTATTTGAATGAGTTTGATAAAGACATGGTTAACTTTTTCAGTAAAAATAGTATAATTAATGTTTTAGATATTGAAAATACAATAATTAAAGAATACGACCAGGTTTTAATATTTACTAGAGGCAAATATGTATTTGTATTTAACTTTAATCCTTTTGTATCCTTTACCGATTATGGTTTTCCTGTTGAAAAAGGAGCTTATGAAATAATTTTAAATACCGATAACAAAAAATATTTAGGATATGGCAGAGTTGACGAAAATATTACTTATAATACTGTTATTAATCAAGAACAAAATAAAAATTGCTTAAAATTGTACATTCCTGCAAGAAGTGCATTTGTAATGAAAAAAATAAATTAAAGTGAAAAAGAGGTTGCTTTTTTCAGGTGTTTTCACCTGAAAACATTATTAGTTTGCATAATTAATCAAAATACAATTTATAATACCGAAAAAAATAAAATAAAATAAAATGAAAAAAGTTTTTTTATTTATACTTACGATAATAATATTTAGTTCGTGCCAAGACAAAGATTTTTATGTGATAAAGGGGTTTACACAAGGCACAACATATAAAATTATATATCAAGGAGCACAAAACGATTTAGGAGCAGAAGTTGATTCTGTTCTGCACGATTTTGATATGTCATTATCAACTTATGCTCCAACTTCAATTATTTCGAGAATAAATAATGATGAAAAGGATGTGATTTTAGACAAATATTTTATTGATATGTTTGTTGAGGCTGATAGGATTTATAAAAAAACCGATGGGGCTTTTGATATTACAATTGCACCTATTGTAAATGCTTATGGCTTTGGATTTACCGATAAATCTGCAAGAATTGATTCGACATTAATTGATAGCCTTTTGCAATACGTTGGAATGAATAAAGTAAAAGTTACCGATGATAATAAAATTCAAAAAATGCAAGGATTGATGCTTGATGGCAACGCAATAGCCCAAGGGCAGTCAGTTGATGTAATTTGCAAATTTTTAGAAAGTAAAGGTATTTATAATTATTTAGTTGATATTGGAGGCGAACTAAAAGTAAAAGGTAAAAAATACGATAACCTCTGGGTTATTGGAGTTGACGAGCCTATTGAGGGAAATATGACAGCTGGTGAAAATGTACAAGTAAAATTATATGTTACTGATATTGCTGTTGCAACCTCGGGTAATTATCGTAAATTTTATGTAGAAGACGGTATTAAATATTCTCACTCAATAAATCCTAAAACAGGTTTTACTGCCAAGCAAAATATATTAAGTGTAACAATATTTGCAAAAAATGCTATAACTGCCGACGCTTTAGCAACCTCGTGTATGATTATGGGACTTGAAAAAAGCAAAATAATGATTGAAAATTCACCAGACCTCGAAGCATATTTTATTTATGTTGATAAGAATGGCAAAACAAAAGTTTACTATACAAAAGGTGTAGAAAAATACCTAGAGAATAATCTTGATTAATATAACAAAGTAATGAAACAAAACATAAACAAGAGTTATAAAGAAAAAATATACCTAATGCCGGGGAAATTAATAATAGCAGATACTCCCATGCATGTATGGACAGTCTTAGGGTCATGTATTGCAATAATTTTCCATTCAAAAAGATTAAATGCATCAGCAATTTGTCATGCAAAACTTCCTGTCAGTCCAATAAATAATAAAATGTGTTCTTTTAAATGCCTTGTTCATTGTAATGTGAAATCAGCTGAGTGTAACTTTGATTATGTAACCTGTTCTTTAAAATATATGTATGAAAATTTTATAAAATTAGGTGCTTTAAAGTCCGAAATTGAAATTAGTTTATTTGGAGGTTCAACAGTAACCTCTTCTGGATATAGGAGAAATTCAATAGGGTATAAAAATATTCAAATAGCAGAAGAGCTATTAAGAAAAAAAGGTTTAAAAATTAGTAACAAGCAAGTTGGTGGAGAAAAAGGACGAACTATCAATTTTTATACTGATACTGGAGAGATTGAAATAAAAGTACATTAATTGTCTCTTGAAATTGGATATTTATCGAATAAAGCTGATAATAAAAATTGCTCGTGTTAATTTTAAAATTTTTGCTTTAAGATAGAGCAAACATATAAAGAAGTCTATATTAGCCACCTGCAGCAGCTGGAAAAACAGAGATGATTGCATCTTCTGTGATTTTTGTTTCTAATTTATTAATATGATGAATGTTTACTCCATTTAATAAAATAATTACACCTGGGATGATTTTATTATTTTCAGTTAATTTTTCTATTAAGTCGTAGTCTAAAATATCTGAAACGAGTTTTAACATTTCTATAATATTAATAGGTTTATCAATGTTTACATCAACAACTTTAAGTCCCGTATCTAATCTAATTGTAGCGAATAGCTTTATTGATAATTTCAATTTATAAGATTTTTATTAATAATGTTTTAATTGAGAATATTATTACAGGTTGCAAGTTACTTTTAAATTCGTAACCTACAACCCATAAAATTAATAATTAACAATATTTATACAATTTCAAGCTCTTTAAGTTTTTCATCAGTTGGAATTCCGTCTTTACTCCAACCTCTTAATTCATAATAATTAGGAAGCATAGTATCCAACCTATTCACATTACCTTTACCTGGTCCTGTTTTAATCTCATCTTTTAGTAATCTATCAGGTAAAGTGTCTTGGCTAGGATCAATTCCTGCACGAAGGTTAAATTCTCTTTCTAAATTCCATATTCTTTCTCCTGCTTTCATCATTTCTGCTTCATCCCAACTAAAACCTGTTGAGTTTTTAATTAAAGCTAAATAATCTGGTGCTCCCATGGCAAAGGATGTAAAAATACATAGACCAGCAGAATCAATAATTGCTGTTAATTCTTGGAACGTTTTTACCCAGCTAGCTTTTCCTTTGTTTTCTTGAGCATCAATCTTTTCAGGTAAGCCTAAAACTTCAGGCGAAATTAAATATGCACGAGTGTGGTCGCCACCTCTGTTATTTGTAGCATAAGCTAATCCTTGTCCTTGAACAACGCGAGGATCGTAAGCAGGAATTTCTTGTTTCTTAACGGTCATAGCAAATTCACTATGTCCAAAGCTTTCTGCTAAGCGATAAGCTCCATCTGCCATTTTATCACCAATGCCTTCACGAGAAGCCATTAGTTTAGTGTAATATATAATTGCTTCAGAGCTACCAAATTTTAACTCTGGACCTGATCCAATATCTTCTTTTTTAATTATTCCTTTTTCATAAAGTTCCATAGCTGTTGCAATTGTTGCTCCTGCCGAAATTGCATCAAAACCTAAATTATTACACATATATCCTGCACGAGTTATTGCTATTAAGTCCTTAACACCACAGCTTGCACCATAAGACCATCCTACTTCATATTCAGGTCCCTCACCTTTTGCTCCGTCAGGTAGTGCAGTCTTTCTACCACATGCAATAGGGCAGGCATAACATGCAACATTTTTAACTAAATAACCCTTTTCAACTAATGCCTCACCAGAAATTTCGTCTGTGTATTCAAATTGAGATTTCTGAAAATTATAAGAGGGGTAAGCACCAATTTCATTAATAATATTATCTAAAACTTTTGTTCCAAGTGCAGGCAATCCTTCACCTGTAACTCCATTCTCTTTAAGCATTTCACGGTTCTTTTTAACAGCAGCTTTAAATCCCTCTGGGTTGTCAATTGGTGTTTTGAATTTCCCACTTGCAACAACAACGGCTTTTAAATTTTTACTTCCCATAACTGCACCAACTCCTGTGCGTCCTGCTGCACGAGTTTTTTCATTAATAATTGCTGCGAAATTTGAAAGATTTTCGCCTGCTGGTCCAATACATGCAACATTAGCTGTTTTATGACCTGAGTCTGCAACTAAAATATCCGTTGTGTCTTCTGTTCCTTTTCCCCAAACATGAGAGGCATCTCGAAGTTCAACTGTAGAATCATCAATAAATAAATATGTAGGGTTTTCAGATTTTCCTTCAAATATAATCATATCATAGCCAGTTGCCTTAAACTTGGCACCAAAAAAACCACCAGAGTTACTTGAAGCTATTCCTCCTGTTAATGGTCCTTTTGTTATAACCATATATCGTCCTCCCGTTGGTGCGTTTGTTAAGGTTAGTGGTCCTGTAGCAAATATCAATTTGTTTTCAGGAGATAAGGCATCTACTTTTGGATCAACTTCATCAAAGAGTATTTTTGAGGCTAAACCTCTTCCTCCAAGATATTTTTTTGCAAGTTCCTTTGGAAATTCTTCCTTTTTTATTGATTTGTCACTTAGGTTAATCCTAAGTATTGTTCCCATGTAAGCCATAAGTATATTTTTAGGTTAGTAACTATGATATTTTTAAATTTAATCACAAGTTATACAATATATGCTAGAATGTCAATATGCAATTTTTTGCATGTCGATTTTTTTATCCTGAATTTGAAAAACTTGATGTAACGTGTTGGAATAGAGATGTGTATGGGGTGAGTTTTTGAGAATCCAGTGTTATTTATATTAAATCTAAATAATTGATTGGTTATTTGTTGAGATATAATTTTATTTATACAGTTCTACTTTTAAAATTATGATTTCAGGAAAACTAAAATCATGTTAAAAGTCAGTCGGCATATCTAAATCACAGTAAATAATTCTCGTAATTATTTACGTAATTTTATTTATATGTTAGAATTTGAGACTATAACTTATAGAAGGAACTATAGGAAATAAGCTTTGTTGAAATAATTTTACCTCGGAGTCCTTAACTTTTGTGTAATAATAATATGGGTTTTGCCTATTGTACACGTTGTATATACTAAAAGTTAAAGTTCTAATACCATGTTTTTTTTGTTTTCGCATATTTACAGCTAAATCCATACGATGATATGCTCGCATTCTACTTTTGTTGCGGTCTGCATAAGTTAAAATTATTTCATCGTACCAAATATCGCCTGAATTAAAATAATGAATATTTGTATTGCCATTACTTACTGCTTCATATTTACCAATTGGTAGTGTATAAGCGTATCCCGAACCATAAACCCAGTTTGCCGAAATGTCAATTTTAGAGTTTATATTATACATTGCAACTATACTAATATCATGTCTTCTGTCGTATTTAAAAGGGTAGGGATTACCAAAATTTAGGTTTGTAAATTGCCTGTCAGTTTTTGCATAAGTATAGCCAATCCAGCCAGTAAGTTTTCCTTGTTTTTTTTGTAATAATAATTCTATTCCATAAGAAGTCCCTTTCCCTTGGGTTTCTAATTTATCAATCCAACTGTTTGAAATAGTGCGGTATGTTGCACCTTCTTTATATGCAATTAAATTATCCGATGTTTTGTAATAAGCTTCTATACTTAACTCAGCATTGTTTTTTGCAATTGATTTATTAAATGAAACAGCATATTGTTTTGAGTTTGACGGAGGTAAGTTTGAAGTTGAAGGAATCCAAACATCCATAGGAGAAGATGCGGTGTTCCTTGTTAGTAAATGCACTTTTTGTTGCATTTGTGTGTACGATAATTTTATAGAAGAAGATTTGCTTGTCAAAAAATTTAATAAAATACGAGGTTCTGGCGAGAAGAAAGCTGTATTTTCAATATAATAATATGAGGCATGAATACCGATATTTCCCGAAAATATTTTTCCTAATCTAAATTCATTCTCTAAATACAGAGTTGTTTCAGGAGCATAAATGTCAGAATATCCATAAGTTGTGTCAATTTCTGATATGTCTGGGCTGTTTAATTTATAATACGAAAAACCTGGCTGAAAATGATGATAAACACTGTTTGAGCCAAAACGAATTTTATATTTTGAAGAAATATTATATTCAAAATCAGATTTTAGTATTATATCATTTATTGCAGTAATAAAGTTGAGGCTATATTCTTGATTTTCGGTTTTATCATTATAATCAACTGAGCTGTCATATCTATATTTTGTGTAAGACAATGTAAGGTTTGAAAAAAGTCTAGGGTTAAAAACATGATTCCATCTTCCAGCAAATAAGGTATTTCCCCATCGTAAAATATTATTTGCTACAACATTATTGCCTGAAAAATCCTTATCTTTATATTTAACTATTACGTTGTCGTCTCCTTTGTAAAAACTGAAAAATAGGTTGTTTTTATCATTAATTTTATGATTAAATTTTGCGTTTAGGTCGTAAAAATTATATCCAACACTTGCATTTGAAACGAGGCTTGTAAGTGGTTGCACAAGTAAGCCCCATACTAATGCTCTGCCAGAAATTAAAAATGAGCTTTCATCTTTTTTTATAGGGCCTTCTAAACTAAATTTTGAAGTAATAATACCTAAACTTATATTTCCATGATATTCTTTATCATTTCCTTCCTTCATTCTTACATCCATAATGGAAGAAAGTCTTCCTCCGTAGCGTGCAGGAAAACCTCCCTTAATGAGACTTACTTTTTTAATAGCATCAGAATTAAAAACAGAAACAAAGCCTCCTAAATGGTTTACATAGTATAGTGGAACATCGTCTAATAAAATCAGATTTTCGTCAGAGCCTCCTCCTCTTACAAATAAGCCGCTATTTCCCTCGTTTCCTGATTGAACTCCAGGCATAAGTTGAAATGCTTTCATAATATCGGGTTCGGAGCCTACTGCTGGAATTTTATTTAATTGATTAACTGGTATTTCTAATACACTGGTTTCTATCCTTTTATTTATAGGGATATTTGCAGAAACAATAACTTCTTCAATTTTATTATTTGATATTAATTTAAAATTTATGTTATTTATATTTTTGGTAGGAATAATTATATTTTGTGTTTTGTAACCAACGCAAAAAACTGTAATTTTTAAAGAATCTTCTTTTTTTATTTGTAGGCTATAAAATCCAAAATTATTGCTTAACACATTGTTTTTTGAATTTTCATGATGAATTATTGCACTTATTATTTTCTCACCTGTTTCGGCATCAGAAATATAGCCACTAATTGTAATGTTTTGCGAAAAAAGGCTTATAGGGAGAATTATTGTTAAAAGTAGTAGTTTGGTTTTCATTTTTTAAGGATTATTTTGTCGTTTATTTATTGTCAAAGCTGAATTCGTGGTGTAATGTGTCGGTTCTTGGGCAGTATGCTGCAAAAATACCATAACCGTTTTCAATATTAGAATACATTTGTATAGGGTCGCCAATTCCTTCAAAAATATCGCTTTCCTGATTTATTAAGTGCATTATTAAATACCTAGTATATTCATGAAATTGATAGCTAATTGCATTAAAATGTACAATTAAATCATAAGAATTGTAAAATACCTCATTGTTGATAGTTCCCGAGGAATTTAACATGTAATATGTACTCAAAAAATAACTTTGTCCGTTAAATAATTTATCTGAAAAAACTATTGCTCTAGGATACAGCCCAATTAAACCAGTACTTTGCAAAACAAGGTCGTTGGATTTCTCAAATGTAAGATTATACGGATTATTTTCCTGTTGTTTTACTTGCAAACTTAATTCATAATAGTTTCTTTTTAAAGGATTATCTTGAAACCTAATGTTTATATCATGAAAATAACTTTCGTCTAAAGGGGAATACAGGGTGGTGTGAACAAAATATTCTTCTAAAATATTTATGGGAAATGGAACTGTATCTGTAGCTAAAATGTTCGGAAAATTGGGGTGCTTTACTTCTAATGTGTATATACTACCTAATTTTGGCATTAATGTTTCCGAAATATAAAACCCATTAGAAGTATATTGTAATTTTTCGGCAAAAACTCCATTCTCAAATATATCACAATTTGCATCTTCAACAATGTATGAGCTAGTGCTATCGTTTATCGAAAGTAACTTCCCAACTCTTACTTTAAATAAGCTATCGGGCGAAAAAAAGCAATTTACAACAAGCTTCTTCTCAATTTCGGGTAATTCAATTTCAAGTTCTTTTTGGCAAGAAACGGATAATAATATAATGCTTATTGAAATTAGTAATATTCTTATTTTCATCTTTTTGAAAGCTTATGCATTATTGAAAGTGAAGCTCCATAATTATATAAATTGTAATTCCCATATAGCGTACTATGAAAGTAAGGCGAAATGTCCGAATAAGCCGTTAGACTTATAGATATTTTTTTCGTTATTGAACTTTCTAAAGTCATGTATCCGGCTATCATGTATCTTTTATATCCTGTAAAATCAGGATTGTCGAATACTTTTTTATTTATAATAATATTATTTATAATCCCGACATTAAATTTTATTAAATCTTTATTAATAAGATAAATTCCAACAGGGATTTGTATGTAAAAATTATTTGTTTTATTTTTTATTTTGCCATTTTTGCCATATATCATATACGTTGTGTCGGTACCATAATAGGGGATACTATCTGCTTCTGTTACAAATAAAATAGGTTGGTATTTTATTAATAATCCTGTAGTAATTGTTATTTTAGTCTTTAGAATATTTGTTTTATTTAAAATGCCTAGGTCAGTAGTTACAGCATTTTTTATATATCCTATAAGACCATAATTGTTGAAATACGCAGTTACATCATTTGTACCAACGCCTGCTTTTAAGTAAAAGTTCTGCCCCAAAGACAAAAATGTATTTAGGGCAAAAATTAATATTATTAATGTTTTTTTCATGTTTTAAATAATTTATAGCTTAATGATAGCATTATGCCATAATTGTATTGCATTTGGTATCCAAGGAAAGTATCATAATATATGTATGGAGTAATATCTGTTTGTAAATCAGTCGATAACTCTATTTTGTTAGATATATGGTAAGAATAACCAATAATTGCTCCTAAACTATATTTTCTAATTCCATCTGTGAAACTATGAGAACTTTTCAGAAAAACATTATTTACAATTCCAATATTTATACTTGCTTTTTTATATATTTTTGTTTTAATAGATAGAGGAATAGCAACGAAATAATTATTTATATGTTTGTAAATAATTATGCTCCCAAATCTTTCATTGTAAGTTTTATTTATAAATAATAAACCTAAAGATGTTTGAAATCTATTATTTAGTGAATAATTTATATTAGAACCTATAGAATATGAAAATGCAAATGCAGGATCAAAAGCACCTAATCTCGTTGTTTCAAAATTTGTTTTACTCTTTTGAAATATTATAGAATTGCCTAATCCTCCGCCAAGTTTTATGTTAATATTAAACTGTGCACTTAATTCAAATGAGCTTAATATGAGACAAATTATTATTATATGTTTTTTCATAATGTATATTGATGATACTATCTTATTATATTTTTATGTATAATAAGATAGTATTTAAGTTGTTTTTAATTATAATTTCAAAAAATCACTATATTCTGATACTAACATTTTAATAAGCAACTGTAAAAAATAATTGTATATTTACTTGACTGTAATTAAATTATTTATAGTTTGTTGCAGTATTGCGTAAGCAACTTTAAATAGCACTTAGTGTTTATCTTTATTTGTAATAGTTTCTTCATCTAAATTTTCCAGTTTAGTATAAAATTAATTTTGAATTGTTCTAACGGAAATAAAACCTAATTTAGTTTCCCACTCATCAAGTTCTTTTTCGGTCATGTTAGGTATTATACTTATTGTTTTAAAGTAATCTTCAGAGTTCTCAAAGAATAATACTCCATCAACAGTTTTTAAATCTGGCATGTTAGTGTATGACAATTCTGTATTGTCAATGTTACTTATAGGTTCAATAAGTTCTTGTTTATTACAGCTTTGAGTAGTACCTAAATTGAGTGATTACAAACTTTGAAAATAACTAATCATTTAGCACTCAAAGAATTTCTAAAATTTTTCACATACCAATAAGGTATCCTCAAAATTTATAAAAATCTTTTAGTACCAAAGCATTAGCAATTTTCTTCATTCATAATCGCTCAATTTAGGTAGTAATAAACAGTACTAGTAATAAGGTAATAATAGTTTTTGATTGTTTCATAATTAATTATTTTGTTTTGATTATTAATAATTCTGCAAAGCTGTTTTTTTTTTTTTCAGAATATCAAAACAATTTTTCGTGTTTAATAACATATAATTTATGCAACAAAAATTTATCTGTGATTTTTGTCAGTTTGTGTAGAACGGTTTTTTTTATTAGAATTATAATTTTATCATAAAAAATCATAATAATTAGCATTCTGTTTTTCTTACTTATACAACAAATACTTATCTCTCAATTTACCATATTTTGTTAGGTCGTTTTGCCAAGTTTTACGAATTTCGGCTTCGCTCATTCCTTGTAAAATTTGTTCTTGAAGTTTAGAGTTTCCTGCTAATAAATTAAACCATCTTTTTCTACTTATAAATTCTTTTTTGTTTTTAAATTTAGAATAAAAATATATTAAATATTTAAGAGTGAATTTTGTATCCAATTTTTCTTCTTTTAAATTTAAACCATAGCAAATATTACCCTCCTGCGTTGGATTAACTTGCATACCTTCAATGTCCAATGGTGTAAAACTAAATTTACCAAAAATAGAATCGGGATAACCTATAATTTGAAAAGGATATTGTGTTCCTCGTCCAATACTTATATTTGTAGCTTCAAAAAAGCATAGCGAAGGGTATAATCTTATAGAAATATCATTTGGTAGGTTTGGCGAAGGTTTTATAGGCGTATGTGTGAGTAGTGAATGTTGATAATTTTCCATTTTTATAATTTGTAGCTTACATTTTATCGAGTCTTTTAACCAGCCTTCATTATTAATCATTTTTGCAAGTTCGCCAATTGTAAGCCCATGTACAACGGGTATTTTATGTACTCCAACGAACGACGAAAAATCTTCTTTTAAAACTGGTCCATCAAAATAATCGCCTAAAGGATTTGGTCTGTCAAAAACAATAAATTCAACATTATTCTCGGCACAAGCCTCCATAAGGTAGTGCATACTACTTATATAGGTGTAAAATCTTGCTCCAACATCTTGTATATCAAAAATTATTACATCAATTTCCGACATTATTTCTTTAGAGGGCTTTTTGTTTTTTCCGAAAAGAGAAACAATCTCTATTCCTGTTTTTGTATCAATTGAGTTTTTTATTGTTAATCCTCTGTCTTGGTTTCCTCTAAAACCATGTTCAGGGCAAAATATCTTAGTTACATTAATTTTTTTTGAAATTAAATAATCAACTAAGTGCATATTTTGTGAAATAACAAAAGATGTTTGATTTCCTGCAATTGCAACACGTTTATTAATTAAGAATTTTGAGTATTCCTTAATTTTTTCGTTTCCGTAAATTAATTTGGTGCTTTTTACTTTATTAGAAGGAGTTTTTACTACAAAATTGTTGTTTTTAACTTCATTTAAGCAAGCTGTGCTAAGTAAAATCAGCAGAATAATGTATTTATACATTCTTTTATTATAAGATATTAAAATTAGTAAGATGCAAGAATTTCTAAAAAAGTATCATTAGGTTTAGTGGGGTCTCCGTCTTTATAAAACGCAGGTTTTAAACCGTTTACAAAATACATGTCAACCTGTCCTTTACTTTTAACTTCGATTTTTCCACGTGATGTGCAATCAAAAAAATCGGCAATATATTTGAATGTTGTATCAGAAATGTTAACTTTCCCTACTTCACCAGAACTTTCCATTCTTGCGGCAGTATTAACAGCATCGCCCCAAATATCATAAGCAAATTTTTTGCTTCCAATAACTCCAGCAATAACTTTACCTGTATGTATTCCTAGTCGTAGTTCCCATAATGGTAGCCCCTTCATTGCTCTAACTTCATTATATTCTTTCATGAATTTTTGAATTTCTAAAGCTGCAAGTACTGTATCAATAGGATTACTTTTATTTCTTAGAGGCAAACCTCCAACACACATGTAGGCATCTCCAATTGTTTTTATTTTTTCTATAAAATGATTTTCAATTATTTCGTCAAATTTACCAAAATATACACTTAATTCTTTAATTATTTCCTCAGGTTCAAGTTGTTCCGAAAGTTTTGTAAAACCCGCAAAGTCAGTAAATAATATACTTGCTAACCTGTATTTTTTTGCATCAACTTTACCTTTGTTTTTTAATTGTTCTGCAATTTCGTAAGGAAGAATATTTTTCAGAAGTTCGTCAGATTTTTCTTTTTCGTATTCTAGTTGGCTTTTTTGTTGTTCGAGGTTGTTCGACTGTACTTCAAGCTCTTCTGCTTGCCCTGCAATTCCTTTTATTAATTTGAAAAGTGATAAAATAGATTTTACCCTAACAGTTAATTCAACTTTATCAAAAGGCATACGTAAAAAATCAGCAGCTCCTTTTTCTACAGCAATTTCAACCGTATTATTATTATTTGCTATTGCAATAACAGGTATAAAACTTGTTGCCTCAAACATTTTAAGACTTTTTAAAAATGCTAAGGCTTTTTTTGTGTTAGTGCAAGTATCTAAAATTATTATATCTGGTTTTTTTTCTTCAATAATATCAATTGCTGTTTCATTAATGTAAGTGCCTATAACAAAATACTGTTGAACCTCATTTCTGAAGCACTCGTTTATAAACGAAAATATTGAGTTATTGTCAGATATAGTTAAAATAGTATATTCTATATTTGTAGGCATAATAACGAAAAAAAATAATTTTATTATATTTAGCGACTAATATACAACTAACTTATTGATTTTAAAAAATCAAATTGTTATATTTGTATTATTATATTGAAATGTTCTTATAATTATGAATTAAAAAGTTTATTTTCTGCCTATTTTTACTCTTTAAATTATTCCATAACATAGGTTTTCGAAATAAGTTCGATACAGGTAATGCAAGATTTATACAAGTAAAGAAAACCAAAATTTAATTCATTTTAAAAATCACAGTTATAACAATAATATATATTATTGATGTTTTTGACTTTAAATTCTTTGAATTATGAAAATAAAAGGTACAGCAGTTAAGACGATTCTAGATTATATTAGTGAAGTGCATCCTGAAAAAAAAACTGACTTTTTAAAAGGACTACCGAGTGCTTCAAATGAAATTTTTGTAAATCCAATAATTTCATCAGGATGGTACGATATGGATGAGTCGATGATTATTCCTACCGAAAAATTAGGAGAAATGCTTGGTGTGTCAGTTGAGGATGCTGCATGGAAATTGGGTCGTTTTAGTTCCGAAAAACTTTTAAAAGGTGCTTATAAAATATTTATAAGAGTAAGCTCTCCATTATTTGTTCTTCAACGTGCTTCAAATGTTATGAAAGCTCATTATAATCCGGGAAATGTTGCAGTTATTGCTAAAACTAAAAATAGTGCAGTTTTAAAACTTACTGATTTTGGCGACGATGAAAAATTTGCAGCACACAGAATTGGTGGATGGATAGAAAAAACTATAGAAATAACAGGATTTAAAAATGTAAAAGTTACAGTATCTAAAGAAAATTCTTCAACAGATGCAAATTATTTAATTTCGCCAGAGTGGTATTAACAAACTATACAGCTATAATAAGTAAAAAATATAATAAAATATGATACAAAAAGAGCAAATTGTAAATGTTAGCGAGCGCCTTGATGCGTTAAGGAGGTATCTTTGACATTGCTGGTAAAGAAAAAATTATTAATGAGCAAGAGTTCGAAACTCAAAAAAGTGATTTTTGGGATAATCCTAAAAAAGCTGAACTAAAATTAAAAGAAATTAGCAAGTTAAAATACTGGACTAATAATTATAATACTTTAAAAACACATATAGAAGACCTTTCGATATTATATGAATTTTTTGAACTTGGCGAAAGCGAAGAGGAAGAAATTAATATTCAATATGAAAAAACTATAGAATTACTTGAAGAATTAGAATTTAAGAACATGCTTGGTAAGGACGAAGACCAACTGGGTGCCATATTAAAAATAAACCCTGGAGCTGGTGGTACCGAAAGTGCTGACTGGGCAGAAATGCTTATGCGAATGTATGTTAGATGGGGCGATAGAAATAATTTTACTGTAAAGCAATTATATATTAATCCAGGCGAAGAAGCTGGCGTAAAATCAGTAACTCTTGAGTTTGAAGGAGAATTTGCTTATGGCTACTTAAAAAGTGAGAATGGAGTTCATCGGTTAATAAGGCTATCGCCTTTTGATTCAGCAAATAGAAGACATACTTCGTTTGCATCAGTTTTTGTATCGCCAGCAATTGACGATTCTATCGAAATTGTTATAAACCCAGCCGATATTACTTGGGAAACATTTAGGTCTGGAGGTGCTGGAGGACAAGGGGTTAATAAGATAGAGTCAGGAGTACGAGTTAGGCATTTACCTTCGGGTATTGCAGTTGGAAATACCGAAAGTCGCTCACAATTAATAAATAAGCAAAATGCTTTACGAATTCTTAAATCTCATTTATACGAAATAGAATTACGAAAACAACAAGAGGAACAAGCAAAAATTGAGGGTTCAAAAAAGAAAATTGAGTGGGGTTCGCAAATTCGTAATTACGTAATGCACCCATATACAATGGTTAAGGATATTAGAACTGGAGTTGAAACAGGAAATGTACAAGCCGTTTTAGATGGAGATTTGAATCAGTTTATAAAAGAATATTTAATGAAATTTGGAGGAGAAAATAAATAATGTCAGTATTTCACTACTTTTCAAAAGACCCAAACAAACGGGCAAAATTTATCTTTAATTTTATTGCCCCAATTTATGGCAGAGTCGATAATACTTTGGCAAAAGCATTTTCAGAATCGACAAAAATTATTGATGAAGAAATTAATTTAGAAAATAAAACAGTTTTAGATTTAGGAACAGGAACAGGTGCTTGGGGAGCTGCCTTAAAATATGGAGGTGCAGAAAAAGTACATGGTATTGATATGGCAGAAAAAATGTTGAATCAAGCAAAAAAAGCTCATCCTAATATGACTTTTTCTATTGGTGACGTTGAAAATTTGAATGATGTTGCTGATAATTCTTTTGATATTGTTACAGCATCTTTTGTTTTGCATGGAGTTAAAAGCGATAGAAGAAATTTAATTCTTTCCGAAATGGAACGTATATCAAAAGGTCATATTATAATTAATGATTTTATTGGTAAAACACCATTTTTTATTAAGTTTTTGGAATTTATGGAAAAAAGCGACTATAAAAACTTCAAAGTTAATTTTTGTAATGAGTTGAAAGATAGATTTAAAAATGTTAAAAAAATACAATCAAAATATGGTAGTGGAATTTATTTTGCTACAAAAAATATATAGTTTTACTTTTAGTAGTTAGATATTAGTATTTAGAAATCGTAATTGCAGAAAATCAAATAATTAACCAGTTTTCTAATTACTTATTACTAATATCTAAATACTTTAAAATCATCACTTAAACAATTTAGTCTGTTGTTTATCAATGCAGTATAACTTAGTAAAGTATATATAGTCAAATTTTAAAATTAAAAAAATATGAAAATATATCATAACACAAGATGTAAAAAGAGTAGGGCAGGTTTAGAATTTTTGCAAAACAAAAATATAGAACATGAAGTTATTTTGTATTTAAAAGATAAACCATTTACTTTTGAAAGCTTGAAAAATCTTTTAAATAAAGTAAACGTAAAACCTTTTGAAATGATAAGAAAACAAGAGGTAGATTATAAAGCAAATTATAAAGGCAAAGATTTTTCGGATGACGAGTGGGTTAAAATTATGGTTGAAAATCCTAAGTTTATTAACAGACCAATTATTGAAACAGAAGAAAAAGCAGTTTGGGGTGATCCACCACAAAATATTGAAACCGTTTTGTAAGCTTTTGTGGAAAATTAACTTTTTTCTTGTTTTAGTGGTTTGTAAACTTTGGCAAAGTTTGAACTTGTAAACATCTAAGGTGTAAATAATAAGGAGTTTAATTAATAAATAGCAACTTTGCCAAAATTATTAAAATTAATTATTTACAAAAAAGGTGACGAACTATAGTTATGCGTTAGCTGTTGACTCGTTCAGTTTTGTAAAGAAATATAAGCAATAATAAATAGCACTAAGTGCTTAAAAAATAAAATATGATAATATCACAAGAATTACGAAAAACAAATATTGCCGAATATGTATTATATATGTGGCAAACCGAAGATCAAATAAGAGCTTTTGGTCTTGATATTGAACAAATTAAATCAAAAATTGTTGAAAATTATCAGGTTGATGATAAATTAAAAAAACAAATTGAAGATTGGTACTCTAATATAATTCAAATGATGGGGTTGGAGGGAATTGAAAAACAGGGACATCTTCAGGTAATAAAAAATACAGTTTCGGATATTGACGATTTGCATTTGCGATTACTAGCAATGAGTACAGAATATAAATATCAAAAAGCTTATGCCGATGCACTACCACATATTACATTGTTGAAAGGAAAAATTAACAATGCTGAAATGAGCGATGTTGATGTATGCTTGCACGGTTTGTATGGGATTTTATTATTACGAATTAAGAAGATAGAGATAACCGAGGATACAAATAATTCGGTAAACGTAATAAAAGAAATGATTTCGCTGTTAGCCGCGAGGTATAACGAAAGGGAAAAGAATCCTGAGAGATTTTACGAATAAAAAAAAGCCGCTTTTCAGCGGCTTTTTTATTAATTAATTATCTGTAATTATTTTACAATAACTTTTTGAACAGAAACACTATTTCCGTCAGATAATTTTATGAAATATATTCCAGTAGTATTGATTTCGATAGTAGTGTTGTTACTAAAGTTTTTAGTATCAATTACTTTTCCTGTAATATCAATAACTTGCATGTTGAAGTTACCATTTGCATTTATATTAAATAATCCGTTTGAAGGATTAGGATAAATAGAAACAGCATTATTAATGTTATCAACAGCATTTGAAGTATCAATTGTAAAGTTAACAGAAGCAGTTACAGCTGGGTCAATAGAAAGACCATCCATGTCAACTAGTTCTAAATCAACAGTATAATTACCATCAGCAAGCTCTGTAAAAGAAATTGCATTAAGGTCTGTAGTTTCTACAGTAGTACCACCATCAATTGTGTAAGCAACTTCACCATCAGTTCCTAAAACAAAATTTGTAACAGCAAAAGCAACTTCAACAGAATTAACAATTATAGTACTTCCTTCAGCAGGACTAGTAACTGTAAGAGTTGGATCTTCTGAAATTTCACCGTGCCATCCAATAAAAGAGAAATTATCAATATCATAAACTTCCCATTCTGAGTTTTCAGCAGTTGTTCCAGCTGAACTAGCCCAGTCAATGTTACCAATAGTTACTTGAGGGAATTTTCTAACCAATGTGTGTACATCTGTTGCATCTGTAACACCAGCAACCTCCCAATAAGCTGATTCTGAAGGCACTCCAATTACATCAACAAGAGCATCACCTAAGAATAGTCCAAGGGCATCATTACCTGTGAAAAATATAACTTTAGCTCCTGGGTCATCACCATAAGTTAATGCTAAGTCAGTAGCCGCTAATATTTCAGTAGAAGTTGCATCTGAAGCACCAATAACAAATACATCACCATCTTCTAGCATTACTGCAGGAAGAGCTAGGTAGTATGATCCACCATCAACACCCCAGCCTTCGCCATCGAGAGATTGCTTAATTACATAGTCAGATAAATCAACAGCATCACCTGTTCCATTATAAATTTCTAATGCTTTGTTATTTCCTGAACCTTCTATGTATTCAGAGAAGAATAACGCACCAGCAGGCATATCAAATACTGTGTATGATTGCTCTGCAGAAACAGTTTCATTATCATCACCGTCTGTGGCAACAACCACATAAAATACAGTTACACCATTTAATTGAGCAGGAATATCAGAATCTGTAGTATAAACATCACCTGCAGCTGTCATAGGAATCATATTATCCGATGGAGCAACAGGGGTTGTTAATGACCAATATACAGCTACATCTGAAAGAGATACATCATCAGTTACAGTTGCTGAAACAGAAACTGTTTGTGTTGAGTTTGGAGTTCCAGGAGTATTTACTATGTTTGAAATAACTGGATTAGAAAGTACTATTAGTTCAATATCAGCAAGGTCTCTTGCAATAATTTGAACAGTTCCATTAAACTCAGCTGCAAGAGCTGTAATATTACATGATGTAGGAATTGTAGTTCCAATATAATCAGCTTCTGAGAAATTAGTTCTAAACACGATTGTGTTAGTTCCGTCAGTTACATTATAGTTTTGTCCTGCAGCAAATGTAGCTCCTGCGTCAGCAAAAGTTACAGCATTAATTACAACTAATTCAGATTCGTAAGCTTCAATCGTTGTGTTTACGGCATCAATAGTAGTAAGCTCTGGGCTAATTTCAGTACCTGGTGTAGTTGTAGCAACACCTGGGTCTAAAGTAGGAATAAACTGTAATAGACCATTGTGTGTATTTAATGTTCCGGTAATTCCTGTAACACCGTCAAATTGAAGGTAAGTAGTTGTTATTATATCATCATTGTCATCAATTAAAATACCAGCTGTAGCATCTTGAATATATTTTTGATTTCTGTAATCTCTTAAATATGAAATAAATGCTTCGCCTGTAAGTTCGTATAATGTGCCATCGGTAGCTCCAAGTCTTAGTTCTGCAATTGTTGCAACCTCGGTAGCATTTGCTACTACAGTGTAACTTTGTTCAGCTGAAACTGTTGTTTCAGGAGTATCATCAATAGCAGTAACTATATAATATACAGTTGTTCCTGCTGCTTGAGCAGGAATGTTAGATTCTGCAACATAATTAGGAGCAGATACTACAGTCATTGAATAAGTTCCTTGGTCATAAGTACCACTAGTTAGTCCCCAAGATATAGATGCAGAAGCAATTGTTCCATCATCAGTAATATCAGCAGAAACTGTTACTGCGTCATTATGAGTTGGTGCAA
>JAOZLS010000461.1 GCA_029934705.1 Bacteroidales bacterium
AGTGAAACAGAAGGTTGCTTCTTGTACTCTAGACACTGGAATCCTACAAACAAATATTTAGCAGATGCATTAGCTGCTATGGAAGGGACCGAAGCTGGTTGGGTTACAGGCTCTGGTATGGCAGCAATTACTACAGTTATTTTACAAGAATGTAATGCTGGCGACCATATAGTATCAAGTGTTACAACTTATGGAGGCACTCACGCATTTTTAAAATTTTGGCTTCCTAAATTCAATATTGATGTTACATTTGTTAACCAAGCTGATTTAGAAGAAGTTAAAAATGCAATTAAGCCAAATACTAAATTGGTTTATACCGAAACAATGACAAACCCATTGTTACAAATCACAAATATTCCTGAACTTTCTAAAATAACAAAAGAAGCAGGATGTAAACTAATTGTTGACAATACTTTCACACCTATGATTTTTGCTCCTTATAGATTAGGTGCCGATATTGTAATTTACAGTATGACAAAATTCATTAATGGTAAAAATGACTGTGTCGCTGGTGCAATTTGTGCCGACGAAAATTACATAAACGAACTTATTGATGTTAACACAGGAACAGCAATGCTACTAGGTCCAGTACTTGACCCTTTAAGATCATCAAGCATTCTTAAAAATCTACATACTTTACATATTAGAATGATGCAACATTCAAAAAATGCTGCTCATATTGCTAAAAGATTAAACGATATTGGAATAAAAGCAGTTTACCCTGGACTAGAGTCGCATCCTGACCATGAACTTATGAAAACAATGATGAACGATGACTTCGGTTTTGGTGGTATGATTGCTATAGATATGGAAACAGCTGAGAAAGCCAACAAATTTATGGAAGAAATGCAAAATAGAGGCGTTGGATACCTTGCAGTAAGTCTAGGATATTTTAAAACTTTATTTAGCAACTCTGGTAGTAGTACTTCTTCAGAAATACCTGTTGAAACACAGAAAAAAATGGGAATGTCGCCAGGATTAGTTCGATTCTCTATTGGTTTAGATAATGATATTGAAAATACTTTTACTGTTATAGAATCATGTCTTAGAGACTTGAAATTTATATAAACTTTCTAATATTATATCAGAATAAGCCCGAATTATAAGTTGTAAATATTTATAATTCGGGTTTTTAAATAAATATTGTATCTTTATTTTTTTAACAAAAACCATTATTATGAAAAATATAATTATAGTAGCTATTATCGTTTTTTTTAGCGTGAATGCTTTCTCTCAAATAGAAGAAATGCCTGATAATAATAACCAGTTAAAATTTGGACCAAACTTAAGACATTATGTACATCCTTTTTTTAATTTAGGATTTGCAGCAAATGGTTCCGAAGGCGAAGGTGCAGACATATTATACGCTTCTACTCATTCATTTGAATTTGGATACAGATATAAATATAAAATTGCAGAATTCTTATCTATCGGAGCAGACATAAGCTACCTATACAATGCTTTTCATTTAAAACAAAATGATACTAAGCTAATACCAAACCCAATAAACCACGATAAAGAAAAATTCCAGTTAAGTAGTGGAAATACTACCGTCTTTTTACGAATTAATTATAGCAAAAGAGACAATAAACTTGGCAATTACATCGACTTAGGTGGCTATGGAACATACACTTACAAAACAAAAAGGAAATATGGTAATTATGCATCAACAATTACCAGTAACCCTAACTTTGAATATATTATTGTTACTGAAGAAAACCTATATTATTTTGAAGAAATAAATTATGGAGCAACAATCCGATTTGGCTTTGATAAATTTTCTATTTTTGGTAAATATAGACTATCCGACATGTTTACCCAAGGATTTAAAAGAGATATAACAACAAGTGAATTACCTCGCCTTGAAATTGGTTTACAATACTCAATATATCTTGATTAATAAGAAAAAACTATCAGTATCTAAGTAATTGTAACTTCATCATGGAATCAATAAAATATCTATATAGAATTGGGAACGGACCATCAAGCAGCCACACGATGGGACCTAAAAGTGCTGCCGATTTTTTTGCAAACAAAAATAAAAACGCAGATTCTTTTAAAGTATTTTTATACGGAAGCCTTGCATTAACAGGCAAAGGACACATGACCGACTATATTATTGAAAAAACATTACCACAACCTACCGAAATAATTTGGATACCCGAAAAAGAACTGCCTTTACACCCAAATGGAATGAAATTTCAAGCTTTATCTAACAATAACATTATAGATGAATGGGTTGTATATAGCATAGGAGGTGGCGAAATTATAGACGAGAATAGCGAAGATAACAATAGAGACATTTACCCTGAAACAACAATGGCAGATATTATTTCTCGCCTGGAAAACAAAGGTGGAACTCTATGGGAATACGTTTTAGAAATTGAAGGTGAAGAAATCTATGAATACCTGAAAGAAGTTTGGGATACCATGAAAAATGCAATTTTTAGAGGACTCGAAACCGATGGAACTTTACCTGGCAGTCTAAAATTAAGACGAAAAGCTCCTTCGTACTTTGTAAAAGCAAACATGCAAAATAAATTTGCCGAAGACGATACATTTCTTTTTGCTTATGCTCTTGCTGTTTCTGAAGAAAATGCTGCCGCAGGAAAAGTTGTTACAGCTCCAACTTGTGGTTCTGCTGGAATTTTACCTGCTGTAATGTACCTATTCCATAAAAAATATGAATTTTCAGAAAATCGAATCCTTAAAGCTTTAATGGTTGCTGGTTTAGTTGGCAACTTAATTAAAGAAAACGCTTCAATATCGGGAGCCGAAGTTGGATGCCAAGGCGAAGTAGGAACTGCCTGTGCAATGGGAGCTGCCGCATGCACTCAACTTTTGGGCGGAACAATGTATCAAATAGAATATGCTGCATCATCAGGTCTAGAACATCACCTAGGTTTAACTTGCGACCCTATTGCTGGTCTTGTACAAGTTCCATGCATTGAACGAAACGCTTTTGGAGCTCAACGTGCCTTAGACTCAGCACTATATGCAATTCATTCCGATGGCAGACATATTGTACCCTTTGATAATGTTGTTGAAGTAATGGAACAAA
>JAOZLS010000462.1 GCA_029934705.1 Bacteroidales bacterium
TTTATTGCAGTTAGCATTGTTGTATTAAATTCTAAGGCAGTTTATTTTTGTGTTGGAAAGATAAGTATTATTTTTTATCATCTTATCTTTTTGCAACAATTAAAAATGCTATCGCATTTTAGTAGTTGAAAAACTACTGTAAAAAAAATGACGAAGACGGTGTCTTTTTTAAATTAATTGGTTTATTTTAACAGAATTTGATAATTATATAATTTTCTTCTAAAAAAGAAAGTATAAATTTTATATATTTGCGTGGAATAAAGAAGTGAAAAATTCATTTTTTTTTACTATTCCCTTTTAATTTAAAAACTTGAAAGCTCCAATTTGCGAAATTTGTTCTGACCATTTTTTTAACGGCGGTGGCTTAATTTATTTCAAAGAAGATGAAGAGGACATTGCTTTTAATAAACGTTTTAATGAAGAGGATTTTATAGGACACCCGTCAAATGCTTTTTAGTTTTGCGAAAAACATTACTCAAAAGCAAAGGCTTTGAGTCATTTAACTAAAGAAGAAGCGTTTGATATTTTAAAAATAGATAAAACAATAATAATAGAACCATAAAACATGAAATTAATAGAGACAATTTTAGAAAAAACAAAAAAAGAAACATTTATAATACAATTAAAATCAAAGGTATTGCTATATCTGTGTTTTGTTGGAATTGGTTTACCTTTGTTGTATGTGCTTGTTGTTTTGCTAAGTGGTAGAATTCTTAATATTATGCCAGTAATTATTATTGTACTTTTATTAATAGTAATTTTACTTCTTAAAACAGTTAATTATAAAACAGCCGGTAATTTCATTTCTATATTGCTTGTTGTTAGCCAAATGTTGTCTATATTTCCAAATTTTTCGAGTACACAACCTCTTGATTTTTTTATAGACGAATTTTATTTTTCTATTGCTTTTTTAGTCTTATCGGCTTTGTTTGCTACTGAATTAGTGCTTATTTTTAACGCACTCTTTATGATTGTTGTTTCAGTAATAACTTTTAATATCTTTAAAATTCATTATTCCGAAGAAACTATAGAATTAGCAAATATTGCTTTTTGGAATTTTCAATTTGTTCTTATAATTATTTCTATTTCGCTGTACGGTTTGCAACAAATATTTAAAAAAACACTTGAATTTGCTGAAATGGCAACAATTAAGAGTGAGAAACAAAATGAAAAAATGAAAAAAGTGATAGAAAAAATCGAAAAGAGTGCTGGAGGTTTAAATAATTCAAGTAAGCAATTAGCCTCAATATCACAACAAATATCGCAAAGTACTAACGAACAAGCTGCAACAACCGAAAAAATTTCTGTTTCAATGGAAGAAATACTTTCTACGGTAAATTCAAATACCGAAAAAGCTAAAAATACAGGAATTATTACAAATAAATCAGCTAATCAAATGAAAGACAGTTCTGACGTTTTTATGCAAACAATCGGTTCTATTTCAGAGATAAATGAAAAAATAACATTTATTACTCAGATTGCTAGCAAAACAGACATTTTAGCGATAAATGCAGCAATAGAGGCCGCAAGAGCAGGAGAATCGGGAAAAGGTTTTGCTGTAGTGGCTGAAGAAATAAGAAAACTTGCCGACAAAACAAAAATAGCATCAGAAGAGATTAGTGATTTATCAAGGAATGGACAATCTATTTCAAAAGTTGCAGGTGAAAAGTTATCAATAACAATTCCAGAGATAATAAAAAGTTCAAAACTTGTAAATAGTATTGTATTCGCAAGTCAGGAACAACAAATTGGCATAAAAGCAGTTAATACGTCTGTTCAACAACTTACTGAAATAACAAATAAGAATTCTGCTTCGGCAGAAGAAATGTCTGCCTCGGCAGAAGAACTTTCTGCACAAGCTGGACATTTAATGCAAGTTGTTGAAGATTTTAATGTAAGGTAAATTAAAATAGTTTATAATAATTATGTTAAAATATGTCTTGGTTTAATTTCAATGAAAAACATAAAAAGGATAGAAGCATATACTATTCTTGTCATTTTATAATTGTTTGATTTATTTTAATTTCTATACCACTATTGTTATAATTATCAAGAGTCTTTCTTGCATCTAAAATATCATTCGGAATGCCTATCTTTATTATATAATTTTGAATTGAAAAATTTCTATCTACCCCTTGACTAAAAGTCTCTCCTCTATATCTTGATGCAAAAGGATTAAAAGTCCCATTCATAATTTCATCTTTATGATTAAAAAGTAATTGTCCCCAAGTGCTTATTAAATTTTCGTATTCTGGTGCATAGGTATCTTGTTTTGGTAACGAACCATCTATTAAATAATTAGCTAAATCTTTATTAACCTTATTATATTTTAACTCTTTAGGAACTGCCCCTATTTCTCTTGCCTTACCTAACAAGGTTAATGATTGATCAAGAGCGAAAGCACTTTCAATATATTTTTGTTTTTGTTCATATTTTTCCGAATTAATAAACGGGTCCAGTGAATTATAAATACTAAAACCAAGAGTAATAACCCCTAAAGCACCACCTGTTTTCCCTTTTGCTACAAGAAAGCGACTTGTGATTTTTTCCGAACTATATTTATAATCTACATAATTTCTATTTTTATAAATTTTATATTATTGCTTTGTAACTTTAACATTATTTGAAGAAAAGGCATATTCTTTGGGTTTTATACCTGATTTTTTTTACTGGATGGTTATTATTAATATTTTTGTAATATTCGTTTGAAAAATGTGCAATATCAAAATCATCAGGATACCTAATTGAATTAATTGATACAGTTGTTAAATCGAAATTAAGCATATGGAATAGTGCTTTTTCTCTATTCCCGTTATCATCACTTTTGTCAAAGAATCCCACTCCATCCAAATCCGTTCCAGAAATTGGTCGATTACTCGCATACTGAAACGGTGTTAACTCAGGGTATTTAAACTGCAACGGATCAACGCTTATAAAGCATGCAACTTTACTGCTTGTGAAATTCCTATATTTGTAATTTGTTGCAGTTAGCATCGTTTTGTTAAATTCTAAGGCAGTTTATTTTTGTGTTGCACTTATTCTAATAAAAAGTTTTT
>JAOZLS010000463.1 GCA_029934705.1 Bacteroidales bacterium
CAATTTCTCCAATATTATCCTCAATATTAGGTTTTTGTCCGAAATAATATGTTCTTTTAAATTGTATCTTTGCATTTCTTTTTATAGGAATTTCTAGAGTAACTTCAACTTCACCCTTCCTCACCTCATTAATTTTCATCATTTTATTATCACGTAATTCTTCAATACTAAAATAATCGAAGAATTCGGTTTTTAATGGTAACATATAACTTTCCCTGATGTTATCATTTTGCAGTTCTCCAAAATAAAAATCATGACTATTAACTTTATATGGAACACGAAAAATTGTTGATGATAAAAAATCACTAACAGTAATATAAGGATATTTATCCTCCTGCACCGGTAAAGTTCTTGTACTTAAACTTCGGTAATCGACATAGGGAACTTCATATTTTTCCTGCCAATGACCAATTACATAATTAAAGCCAACCTCTTTAAATTTATTTTGTAATACAAGAGGTCTTATGCCTTGCTTATTTTTGGATGAACTAATTACAAAATCGCTGAAATCATTAATTGGATCCTGCTTTATCTTTCTTTTACGAATATGAATACTTTCAAGTAAATTATATCCTGTTTTCTCAAATTCTTTATCATAAGCTTCGAGTTTATCTTCTGTGTTTTTACCTTGATATTCTTTGATATCAGAATATAAACTATGATTTACTTCTTGAAGTTTATTTATATTATCTTGCAAATATACATAAAACTCGGGCATGTCCTTTTGCAAATTGGGATAAGCCTCAAAAATATAATAAAAATATTTCTGGTACTCTGGATTTCGATTATACAAAGGATTATAAATATCATCAAATAATATATCCTCGCCAATTTTAATTTTTTCAATATTTCCATTTGCATCGGCAGCACTAAAAAACACACTTGCAGGAGAAGTTGCTCCTATTACTTTATGGTCATATAATACAATAGAAATTTGATTTAATTTATTAAAATTATAAGATTCTTCATCTTGATTAAGATATAAATTTAAACTTTTTCCTAATATTTTATGTCCAATCTCAGTACTTTCTATTAATTGCTTAACAAAGTCTTCTTCGGTATTTTCTCTATTCCGAGGATCTCTTTTCCAAGTAACAATCTTAATTTTATCGTATTTGTCTTGATTGAAAAACAATTCTCCTACATCTAAGCAGTCTGAAACAAGTTTATGATATACAGTATTACCATCTAATTTTGAGAGTTTAATATCTCCTGTACTACCTTCGGTATTATCGCCTTCAATCATCGAATGAAGTTGCAAAAACGCAGTTTTCACGAGATCTATTCTTGCAAATGGACTCGGAATAGATGTAATTTGGTATTTATCAGTTGAGTCTGTAGGATCTTTTATAGCATTAATTTCTGTATCTTGATATTCTTTTGAAAGAAACCAATCCTCTAGTGCTGCTGTATTATGTTGATGAAGTCTTAGGGCTTTTGGTAATTTTACGCTCATAATTAAAAGTTTAATTTTTCATTAATCAATTCATTTGTTGCTGTGAAAAAAATTGAAATAAATTTCTGTTCAACGGGCATATCTCCGACCTTATCTGCAGAGGTGCTTAAACGATTATCAAATAAATTATAATTCTTGTATTTTGTAAAATAAGTGTCTTTTTTTTCGTCTATTCCATTTACTATTTTAAATACATTTTTTGAATCAACTTCAAAATTAAAAGGAGAGAACGAACGTTTGTTTTTAGACATTTCCACCAACCATTGCCTAAAAAAAACATTAAATTTATCGATTTTATCAGAATAAAAAGTATCATCAAAAAACGACTTATTCAGTTTGATATCTCCAACAATAGTCCACTGAGATTCATTTTTCAATGCTTCATCCTTATGATTTTTCAAATAATTAAGAAAAAGCATATATTGTGTTAAGTTTCTTTTTATCAACTCAGATGTTTTTGCTCCTAAATGAGTGAAATTTATTTTCTCGGTATCTTCTTTTAAACCATATTCTTTATATTCGGGATTTATAGCTTTAGGTTTGTCATTTACTTGCTCAGTTTTAAGTTTTTTATTATCCATAAAATCAAATATAGACAATGCAGATGCTAGTTCGACAAAATGAGCATAATTTTCTTGATCTTCAGCACCAACATTATTCTCGTACTCTGCTGTTACTTGATCCCCAATATAATATAATGCATTAATTGAATTATTTTCACTAATGTTTTTTTGATAATACTTTAAAGCAGCTTTTGTTTTAGTATAAAAAGTTGCTTTTTTTATTTTATTATTCTTACCAGGAGCAACCCCAAAATACGGATGTACTGTAACTGCTCCAATAACAGCATTTTTAAGGAATGCATAATTATCGAGACTTTCGTCAGGCATTCTAATGTTTTTCAATAATAAAGGAAAACCTGCAGCACCTGTTCCGCCAAATATTGAACTAATAATAAAAATCCTATCATTTTGATCAAATGTAGATGCAAAGTGTTTAAATTCTTTTAAATTAGGAAATTGGTTCAGGACAACACTTCCAACATTTGGATTTCCTTTAAATCCTACATCCATTTTATCGACTAATGTATCATTTGAAAATAACAAATTAATTAAATTTTTATTTTCTTTACTTAATCCTGTATATGATATAAAGTCTTGAAAAGTCTGCCCTTGTACACCTAATAAATTAAATCCATAGTTATTAGCAAATGAATCTTTAGAACCTGCTGTCCCTGTACTTTGCAATTGGGTAATTTTGGTTTTAAAAAAATCATTTTTCTCAAAAGAAAGTTTTCCCCTAATATCTTGGTATTTACGAAGAATTTCCTTAGTCCTTAACAAATCACCATTTGCTTCATCGGGATCAATAATAATTGGAACTATTTCTTCTGTATTGGGCATAGTAACACCACTTGCTAAAAGCATAGTTAAAGCCTTTATTACTCTGGAACCAGTTCCTCCAATTCCAAAAACGTACAATTTTGCCATATTAATATATTTTTTATTTTTTAAATGAAAATGGTGAATGTCTGCAAGCTTTACTTTTCCATCTAAAAGCAAAGGAGAATATTGTATATACTAAAAATGATAATAATC
>JAOZLS010000464.1 GCA_029934705.1 Bacteroidales bacterium
GAGCTTTTTTGTATGTATAGGTGTCTTCCTTATATTTGTCGGGAACAATATTGTCTATGTTTTTTACAAAAATTATATCGGCTTCAATTTCGTTTAAATTTTGAATTAATGCACCGTGTCCTGCTGGTCTGAAAATTAATTTATTGTTTTTGTCTCTTAGCGGTTCATTATTCATATCCACTGCAATAGTATCGGTTGATGATTTTTGCTCGGATATTTCAATTTCTAAATCGATATTATGTTTTTGCTTGTATTTAGTTTTTATTTCTGAAAAATGCTTTTCAAATAACTGCCTATGTTCGGGTGAAACTGTAAAATGTATGTTTATTTTGTTTTCAGAAACGGCATAGTTAAGAGCTTCGGCAAAGTGTTCTTCAGCAGCAGTTCTTATCTCTGTTTCGTATTTATGAAATTTCAGAAGTCCTTTTGGTAAATTTCCATAGTTTAGTCCTTTTGTTGTAAGAAATAATTCTAAGGTTTTTTTGTAGTCTTTTTTTATGTTGATATTGTTTTCTTTTGCAAGAGTTTTTAATTCGTTGTAAAATGCAAAGTTTTGAATATTAGAGAAAAAATGTGCCGAGTTTGCAAACTTGTTGTTAGTTTCTATATTTTCTATAGTATTATTTGTTTGCATTAGCTCAAAAAGCTCTTTAAACATGCGACTCGCTGCACCAGAGGCAGGAACAAATTTTACTTTTTTTAAGTTTTTGCCATTTTCTGCGTATTCTGAAATGTATTTTTCAATGTTTTTTTCAGAAAGCTTTACTACTCCATCAGCAATTATTCCAGGCTTAATTATATTGGCAAAAGGAAAGCCGCTTTTGAAGTTTTCAAGTTGTTTTTCAAAAGTTCCTATCGAAATTCCTTTTTTCTCTAAATAAGTGTAATCTTTAGGTTTTAACATATTTGTTCTTTTTTTTGTAAATCAATCGGTTAACTGTAATTGATATTTTCGCAAATATAAAGAAAAATATGCTATTATTTCGTGTCAAATATTTATTTTTTGTTTACTTCTAATATTAAATATGCAGCTTCATTTTGTTTTCGTTTAAATTGTGTTCTATTGTCAATTATAACATCACTTCCAATAACTCTATCATCATCAAAAACTATTAAAATTTGGTTTTTATCTAACACAGTTATTCCACCAGGTTTATGAGCGAATGAAATTGGAAGTCCGTCATCATCTTCAACTAGAATAGGTGCTTTTTTTAGTATGAAATTTCGCATAGGTAACACCCATAAATATCCTCCTAAATCAATGTCTCTATCTCCTTTGTTATAGGAACATAATAGGTAAATCCAATTGTTGTATTTATCGTATTCAATACCCGTTAATGCCATTGGACCTCTTAAATTTAGATTAATATCTGGTTCAAACCTATACAGCTCTTTTATTTCTTCAATAAATGAAAACTCATTGTCAATAATTTCATATTTTGCACCAATTATAATATTTACATTTTCGTAATTATTGGGGTTTTCGCCTATTTTGCTTATTGCAAAAAGCAAATAATTTTCTCGAATTGCTGCTATTCCGCCAATTTCAAAGTAAGGTGGTCCTTTTTTATGTAATTTTGTTCTTAAAGCCTTTTTAAATTTTGGGTATAAATCTAGCGAACTGTATATTTCATTTCTTTCAACAGTATATGCAAGGCTAAAAGGTTCTGGCGGAACAAGTCTTTTATAAAATAGCATATTGTAGTTGTCCCAAGCAGGATAACTCATGCTGCCAGATCTAAATGAAGTAACTGCAAAAAGGTATTTTTGATAAGGTGTGAGTGCAAGCCCTGCAAAAGTCAAAGAGTTTAAAACATCGATGTTACTTATTGGACTAAGATTTCGTCGTTTAAAAGGAATCTTAAAAGGTCCTGCAAAAAAGGAGCTTGTACCAGGAATTTCTTTTTCACTAACAATAAATAGGCTGTCGTGATAATAGCTAACTCCGCTTAATTCTAGTGATACTTCTGTTTTGTCGAAGTTGATTGTTCCCTCAGGAAAACAGGACATATATTTACTGTAAACAACTTTGGCTACAACCTTTTCATCTTCAATATTCCCATTACAGTTAATTAAAAAAGCACTTATTAAAATTGAAAAAAGGATATATGTTTTGTTGTTCATCTGTTTATAAACCCATTTATTTGTTCTAAGTATATTTTGCGTGTAATCATTTTATATTAATTACTAAGTTTATATCCTAATCTGTTTACAAAAATAACAAAAGTTTAGGATATATCCTAAACTTTTCATAAAACAATCCTATATATATATATTGTTTTTTATATTCAAAAACCGCTTTTGGGAAACATTATTTATATTTAATTATTAAATTTTATTTAAAATATTATCGGTAACAGCAAAGCCTGTAATATTGTTGGAACTGTCTAGTAATAGAGTAATTTTACGCTCTATATTTTCCTCTTTATTTTTACCCGATATGTTATACGAAATATTAGTTTTTTTCTCAAAAGCATCAAAAATCATTTGTTTTTCTTTTTCATCAATAATATCGTTAAAAAAGTTGCTCGAATTGTTTTCTTCCAAATAATTTAAGTCGATATTATTATACATTTGCGAAAAGGCATTATTAATCCATTTTATTTTGCCCGATGCCAAAGAAATAAGAATTGGTGTGTTAACAGTATTTAAAACTAAGGATAGCTGGTCGGCTTTTATATCACGTAATAGTATTTCTTCAGTTTGAATATTTGCTAAATCTGTTATTTTTTTTGATTTAGTATAAAATATAACAACAATCATTATTGAAAATAAAAGGATAAAACCACTTAATGTTAAAAATAGTAATTTATAAGTTCTTTGCTCATTAGCAGTGTTTTTCATTTCTAGTAATTCATATTCAAGCTCTCCTTTTTCTTGCAGAAGTTCATATTTTTCTGAAAAAAGAGCAGTTGTATCTTTTAAATACGAATTCTGATTTTGAGCAAATATATTAACAGACGAAAATGTTAAAATAAATAAGATTAATGTTTTAAAGAATATTCGATTTTCAATAAAATGATATTTCATGTATTTGTGAATTATATGT
>JAOZLS010000133.1 GCA_029934705.1 Bacteroidales bacterium
GACCAAAATATCTAAAATTCATAGCTTCAAAAAGGTTACTTTGCTTCATTATAACAGATTTTATTCCGTTTTCAACCTTTTGAATGAAACTTCGGGTGTTTGGTCCAAATCTTTTTACTTTACCAAGCACATTCCATATATCTTCTTTAACCTTATTATATGTTTTAGAAGTGGTTATATCAAGTAGGTATTCATTTAAAGCTCCAACATTTGGATCAATCGACATATTATTATCATTCAAAATAACAAGTAAGTCAGAGTTATTAACTCCTGCGTTATTCAGACCTTCAAAAGCCAAACCTCCAGTAAATGCTCCATCACCAATTACGGCAATTATATGCCTGTCGGTAATTCCTTTTATACTATCAGAAACAGCCATTCCTAAAGCAGCTGATATTGAAGTAGAAGAGTGCCCTGCCCCAAAAGCATCGTATTCACTTTCCGAAATTGCAGGAAAACCTGAAATTCCGCCAAGTTTTCTATTTGTATGGAATACATCTCTTCTTCCTGTAAGAATTTTATGCCCATAAGCCTGATGTCCAACATCCCAAATTATTTTATCGTAAGGCGTGTTGTATATGTGATGTAAAGCAATTGTTAATTCTACAACTCCTAAGCTTGATGCAAAATGCCCTGGATTATTAGAGACAATTTCTATTATATATTGTCTTAATTCAGTCGATAAATTAATTAAATCTTCAATCTTAAGATCTTTAAGGTCGGCTGGAGAATTTATTTTGGATAGTATTTTATAGTCTTCACTCATGTTTTATTTATTAAATTGCACAAATTTAGTGAATTTATTTCACTTATATAAGTTTATATATAATAGCAAATGTTAATAATTCAAAATAAAATGATGTTTAAGCTAATAAAGAAATTAACTTTTTTGAGATTATTCAATATTTTAAAGGTTTATTACGGTTTTTTCCTTTCTATATTATTTAAAAGTACATATAGATTTGGTTATCCAATAAGTTTTTCGGTTGAACCTTCTAACATTTGCAATTTAAGTTGCCCTGAATGCCCTGTTGGTTCAGGAACTTCACATGGAGGAAGTACAAATTTAGATTTTGATATTTATAAAAAAATTATAGATGAAGTATTTCCGCATTCGTTAAGTTTAATAATGTACTTTCAGGGGGAACCTTTTTTGAATAAAAGATTTTTGGAGATGATTTATTATGCTAACAAATATAATTTATTTACAATAACATCTACAAACGGGCATTTTTTAACCAAGGAATTGGCAAATAAAATTGTAAAATCAGGTTTAAATAAGTTGATAATATCTATTGATGGCACAACACAAGAAATATATGAGAAATATAGAGTAGGCGGAGATTTAGCTAAGGTTATTATTGGAGTTAAAAATGTGGTAGAAGCAAAAATCACAAATAAATCTAGCCATCCATTTTTAGTAATTCAGTTTTTGGTAAATGGAAAGAATGAACATCAAATAAATAACATAAAAGAGCTGGCTAAAAGTTTAAAAGTTGATAAATTAGAACTCAAAAGTTCACAAATTTATAATTTTGAAAAAGGAAGTGATTTAATACCATCTATAAGCAAATATTCTCGTTATAAAAAAAATACTTATGGTAGCTACTCTATAAAAAGCAAGTTGAAAAACAAATGTAAAAGACTTTGGGAAAGTGCTGTTATTAGTTCGGATGGTGATGTTTTACCTTGTTGTTTTGACAAATTGGCTAGCTACAAAATGGGCAATATAAAACATAATAGTTTTAAAGAAATAAATAATAATAAGGCATATAGAAATTTCAGAAAATCTATTTTAATTGATAGAAAATCTCATGAGATGTGTAGAAATTGTACAGAAGGGCTAAGATTATAGTTAAACATGCAAACAGTTTAATTTAACATCAATAAACCGCCTTTTCTTCCTTATTTGTATTACGAAAAACCCATGCAATTAAAATTCCTGCTATAGCACCGTACAAATGTCCTTCCCACGAAACCCCTGGTGTAGATGGTATTACTCCAAAAAACAATGTTCCTCCGTAGAGAAAGAATATAATAATACCTACCGAAAATGACTTAAATGTTCGTCTAAATAAGCCAGATGCCATTAAAAAAGCAATATAACTGAAAATAACACCACTAGCTCCAATATGGTTGGTTGCTTCGCCTCTAAAAGACAACAACCACACTGCTAAACCTCCTAAAACGATAGAATAAATTGTTATTAATAGCCATTTTTCTTTATAAAAAGTAAGTAAACTCAATGTTAATATAAATAATGGTATAGAATTAGAAACTAAATGAGACATATTTGCATGCAAAAAAGGTGCTGTTAATATTCCTATCAATCCTCCTATTTCATGTGGTCTTATGCCATACTGATTAAAGCTTCCTGGTAATATTAAATCTAAAAAATATACTACCCATAATATTCCTACAGCCCAAAATGATGTTACTAAGTTCTTTTTCATCTGTTTAAAATTTATTACCACGAATACACTAATAAAAACACGAATACACTAATAAAAATACTGATAAAATTTAATCATTCCATTGTGTGTTATATTTATTTATCATGGATGTTTCATTTGTTTATTTATTTTAAAACTGAAATTACAATTTTATCAAATATAACACTTTTTTTATTAATTTTATCAAATAATATATTTCACTCAACTAAACTTAACATTAATAAACATATAATTTACAATATGTCGGTATAAAATTTGCACGAATATTTTAAAATTTAATAAAATGAAAAAAATATCATTATTTTTACTACTAAGTATCGCTTTTTTAAGTGTATTTGCCCAGAGTAATCCTCTTTGGCTTAGGTATCCTGCTATTTCTCCTAACGGAAAATTTATTGTATTTACCTATAAAGGTGATATATATAAAGTTCCTTCAAAAGGCGGACAAGCAACTGCCCTAACAACAAATTTAGCAACAGATTACAAGCCTATTTGGTCGCCCGATAGTAGAACAATAGCTTTTGCATCAAACAGATATGGTAATTTTGACATTTTTACAATTCCCATTGAAGGAGGAAATCCCAAAAGATTAACATTTCACTCAGGCAAAGAAACCCCGACTTCTTTTACCCCAGATTCTAAACATATTTTATTTGAAGCAACAATACAAGACCCCGCTGAAAGTGCTCAATTTCCTCGTTCATATTTGTCGGAATTATACAAAGTATCAGTTAATGGTGGGCGAATTACACAAGTACTTTCAGTGCCTGCTCAAGAAGCAAAATATAACTCCGATATGACTAAAATAATTTTTCAAGACTCTAAAGGTCCAGAAAATTATTGGCGAAAACATCATACTTCATCAGTTACTCGAGATATTTACATTTACGACAAAACTTTAAACACATATACCAAAATAACAAGCTTTAATGGTGAAGACCGTGAACCAATATTTGCTACTAACGAAAAAATAATTTATTACCTAAGCGAACAGTTTGGGAGTAACTTTAATTTATGTAAAACAAGCTTGGCAAATGGTAAAGAAGTCATTCAATTAACATCATTCAAAAACCACCCAGTCAGATTTTTAACTATGACAAGTAAAGGCGACTTTTGCTTTGGCTATAATGGTGAGATATATACATTTAGCGAAGGAGCAAAACCGGTGAAACTTCAAATAAATATACATAATGATTATGGTGAGAACCCTATCGAATTTATTACTAAAAGTACAGGGGCTTCCGAAATGGCTATTTCGCCCGATGGCAAAGAAATTGCCTTCGTTTTACGTGGAAATGTATTTGTAACATCCGAAGATTATTCTACTACAAAACAAATAACTGCAACACCTGACCAAGAACGCTCAGTGAGTTTTAGTCCCGACGGAAAATCAATTTTATATGCCTCGGAAAGAAATAATAGCTGGAATATTTATCAAACTAAAATTAAAAATACCGATGAAAAATATTTTGCAAACTCAACACTTTTAGAAGAAGAAATTATTGTTGAAAATAAGGATGAAACATTTCAAACTGCATACTCGCCAGACGGAAAAGAAATTGCCTTTTTAGCTAACAGAACCGAACTACAAGTTATAAATATTAAATCAAAAAAAATAAGAACTGTACTTCCTGGCAAACTAAATTATTCTTATTCCGATGGCGACCAAAATTACAAATGGTCTCCCGACAGTAAATTCTTTTTGGTAAGTTACTCGCCAAATATGTTATTTATGTCGGATATAGGACTTGTAAATGCTGATGGGAAAAGCGAACCTATAAATCTTACACAAAGTGGCTATAACGACTCAAACCCCAAATGGGCATTAAAAGGAAATGCAATGACTTGGGAGTCGGACAAGAAAGGCTACAGAAGCCACGGAAGTTGGGGATCACAAGGCGATGTATATATAATGTTTTTTAATGCCGATGCTTATAATAAATTTCAATTAACAAAAGAAGAATACGAAATTAAGAAAGAACTAGATAAAACAAAAGACAAAAAAGTAGAAAAAGATAAAAAAGAAGGTAAAGAGGACGAAAAAGAAGAAAAAGACAAAGTTGAACCAATAGTATTTGAATTAAATAATGTAGAAGAACGTATTTTAAGACTTACAATAAATTCATCTTCAATATCAGATTATGAACTTTCACCTGATGGTAGTAAACTTTTCTACCTTTCACGCTTTGAAAAAGGTTTTGACCTTTGGGTAAAAGAAATAAGAAAAAAAACAACTAAACTAGCTATTAAAATGCCTAGTTACTCAATGGGAATACAGTTTAACAAAAAAGCAGATAAGCTATATTTAATGTCGGGAAGAAGTATTTATAAAATTAAAACTTCGGACTACACAAAAAAGGCTGTATCATATAAAGCTGAGTTTTATTTAGACAAAGCTAAGGAAAGAGAATATATGTTTGAACATGTTTGGAGACAAACTCTTCAAAAATTCTATAAAGTTGATATGCACGGTGTTAATTGGGCTTTCTACAAAAAAGAATACGCAAAATTTCTACCATATATAAATAATAATTTCGATTTTGCCGAAATGTTAAGCGAAATGCTTGGCGAATTAAACGCCTCGCACACAGGTAGTGGATATAGACACTCTAAAAAGAATGGAGACAAAACTGCTGACTTAGGTATATTTATAGATTTTAATTACTCTGGTAAAGGTCTTAAAATAACCGAAGTAATAGACAAAAGCCCATTAGCATCTGCTTCAAAAACTGTAAAACCAGGTTTTATTATCGAAAAAATTAATGGTATCGAAGTTATTGCTGATAATGATTATTATCAACTATTGAATCATAAAGTAGGCAAACCAATTCTTCTTACTATAAAAAACACAGAAACCAATGAAAGTTGGGACGAGCTTATGAAACCAATAAGTTTAGGTGCTAGAAATAACTTATTATACCAAAGATGGGTGAAAAATACACGCGAACAAACAAGTAAACTCTCTAATGGAAAAATTGGATACATACACGTTGAAGCTATGAATAGCAATAGTTTCAGAACAGTTTATTCAGACTTGCTTGGTAAAGAATTTAAAAAAGAAGCTGTTGTAGTTGATACTAGATACAACCACGGAGGTTGGCTTCACGACGATTTAGCAACTCTTTTTAGTGGCGAAAAATATATAGACTTTGTACCTAGAGGACAAGAGTTCGGACACGACCCTATAACAAAATGGGTAAAACCATCGGTATTACTAATGTGCGAAGGAAATTACTCCGATGGGCATGGTTTCCCTTTTACATACAAAACCCTTAAAATTGGAAAAACTATAGGAATGCCAATTGCAGGAACAATGACAGCTGTTTGGTGGGAAACACTTCAAGACAGAACTATTTATTTTGGAATTCCGCAAGTAGGAACGCGTGATATGGAGGGTAATCTTCTTGAAAACTTACAACTTGAACCCGATTTTAAAGTTATTAACGAATACAATAAACTAATAAAAGGCGAAGATCAACAATTACAAAAAGCCGTTGAACTTCTTTTAAATAAATAATAAGCACTAAGTGCTATTTATTGCTTGCACAGAGCGTTAGCCGAAGTGTTGCTTACGCACCTATGCAAAACCTTATCAATCAGCGGCTGCAGATAAGTAAATATACAATTAATTTTACACAGGTGCTTATAATCTATATAAAGTCTTGGTGTTGGTGCATTTGCAAAACCAAATATTAATAAATGGCATATACATTATTAATTAATAAATCGACACCGAGACTACTTAAGCTCTTGAATAACAAAGGTGCAAAGCAACTAATTCTATAAAATAGAAGATACAGCAAAATGGTTTTCTGTAAATAAAACAAGTTGCTATGCACCTTATTAAATAGAACACGTAACACATAAACTTATGACAGATTCTTTTGAAATAATAGGCTGGGTAGGAAATTTAATTCTCAGTATTGGAGTAATACCCCAAGTTTATAAAACATTTAAAACACACGATGTATCTGGTTTTAGTTGGAGTTTTCTATTAATGTGGGCCTTTGGTGTGTTCTTTACTTTTATTTACATTGTACATGGCGACATTGTAAAGGACGAATACCAATATCCACTATGGCTAAATTATCTTGTTAATATTTTTGCAACTTCATATTTAGTCTTTGCAAAATTCAAGTATCAAAAAAAGTAGAGTCCAAATAATAATAAATAAAGTAATAAAAAACTTAAATTCAACTAGTAAATGCAACTTTGATAAAGTTCTTTTATAATGCTTTTTCATACAATAAATACAAACATCAATTATCTTGTCATTAATTGTTACAATTATGGTATAAAAATATTCATTTCTAAGTAAATAAATTCGTAATTTTGGCTTTATAAAACAACTTACACTATTATAGTTATTAATAATAAGATAGTTTATGTGAGTTTCTATCTTAACTTAAAATAAAACCAAAAAATGAAAAAGTATTTATCATTAATGTTGATATTAGTAATATCAATGTCGGTTTTTGCACAAAGTAATAACCAAAACTGGAGCGAGAGTGTACCATTAGACCCAAATGTTGTGCAAGGAACTTTGCCTAACGGAATGAGGTATTATATTAGACATAACGAGTTGCCTAAGAATAGAGCCGACTATTACATTGTACATAATGTAGGAGCTATACTAGAAACCCCAGAGCAAAACGGTTTAGCACATTTTACTGAACACATGGCTTTTAACGGGACAAAACATTTTCCAGACAAAGCATTATTAAATTTCATGGAAAAAAATGGTGTAGCATTCGGGCATAATGTAAACGCTTTTACAGGAACAGATGTTACTGCTTATATGATTACAAAAGTGCCAACTACACGCGAGGGTTTAATTGATACATCTCTACTTGTTCTTGAGGATTGGTCAAGAAATATATCTTTTGAGAACTCTGAGATTGATGCAGAAAGAGGTGTTATTAGAGAAGAATGGCGAACCCGAAGAACCGCTGATTTCAGATTAAGAAAAAAGACATCGGAAGCTATTTATAACGGATCAAAGTATGCAGTACATGACGTAATAGGGGAGCTTGATGTAATAAACAATTGTGAGTACGAAACTTTAAAAAGTTTTTATTACGATTGGTACAGACCAAACCTTCAAGCAATTATTATTGTTGGCGATGTAGATGTAAAAGAAATTGAAAAGAAAATTATAGAGCGATTTAGTAAATTAAAAAATCCTGAAAATCAAAAAGAAAGATATACTGTTGAAATACCAAATAACAATGAGCCATTAATATCCGTAGCAACTGATGAGGAAGCAAGCAGAACAACAGTTCAAGTTATTTATAAACATGATGTTGTAAAAAGTGAGGATAAAAATTTAGGATATTATAAATTACAATTTCAAAATAATTTGTTCTCAATAATGTTTAATAATAGACTAAGTGAACTTACTCAAAAAGAAAATCCACCTTACATTTATTCTTATAATTTTTATCAAGATTTTGTAAGAACAAAGGCAGGCTATTATTCTGTAGCTCTAGCAAAGCCCGAAGCTGTTGGTCTTGCAATTGAAACAATTTTGATTGAAAATAAAAGAGTTCAACAATTTGGATTTTTACAAACTGAGTTAGACAGAGCCAAAGCCGATTTATTAAAACAAATTGAAAAACAGTATAAAGAAAAAGATAAAACTAAGACCGAAACTTATATTTGGCAGTATTTTGGTCATTTTCTTACTAATGAACCTGCACCTGGAGCCGAGTACGACTATAAATTTGCAAAATCTATATTACCAGCAATTTATTTAGAAGAGGTAAATAAGCTTGCAAAAATTAGAATTATTGATAAAAATATGGTTGTAACAGTTACAGGGCCTCAAAAAGATGCAGATAAAATACCAACTGTAAAAGATATTAAAATCATAATTGAAAAAACACAAAATGTTAAAATTGAGGCATATAAAGAAACTATTTCTGATGAGCCATTACTAAAAGCTATTCCAACAGCTTCAAAAATTATTAGCGAAAAAAGTGAGAATGGAGTTGTTGAATGGAAATTTGCAAATGGTGCAACAGTTGTTATAAAGCAAACAGATTTTAAAGAAGATGAAATTTTAATGACGGCATATAGTCTAGGAGGTTACTCTCTTGTAAGTGAGAATGATATTCCTTCGGCAATGATGGTTGGAAGTATTATTACACAAAGTGGAGTAGGAAACTTTTCAATGGTTGATTTGAGTAAAAAATTAGCAGGAAAAAATGTTCAGATAAATCCTTATATTGATGAAAATGACGAAGGCTTTTCAGGAACATGTTCGCCAAAAGATTTTGAAACTATGTTACAGCTAATGTATTTATATCAAATACAAGCACGAAAAGATAAAGTTGTGTATGGTGCATATATGCAGCGTATTAAAGCTTACTTAGAGAATAAAGCATTAAGTCCTAATTCACGATTTTCAGATACTATATCAGTTGTAATGAATGATTATCATCCTAGAGTTAAGGCTTTTAATTCAGAATTACTAGACAAAGTAGATTTTGAGAAAATATTCGAAATTTATAGCGATAGGTTCAGCGACCCTAATAATTTCACTTATATTTTTGTTGGAAATATTAATCCAAGCAAAATTAAGCCTTTAATAGAAACATATATTGGCGGCTTAGCTCTAAATAATAGAGAAGAAACTTATAGAGATAATAATATTAGAGCACCTAAAAATGTAGTTAAAAAGAAAATAATTACAGATTTAAAAGTTGAAAAATCGACTGTTTATGTAAATTATCATGGAAAGTATAAATTTAACTCAACAAACAACTTGATGTTAGATGCTTTTAAATATATTTTAGGACTAAGATATACAGCAACAATTAGAGAAGAGGAGGGAGGTTCATACGGAGTAAGAGTTGGAGTTTCAAAAAATCATTTTCCATACTCAAATTATTCAGTGATGATAAAATTTGATTGTGCTACTGACAAGCAAGAACTTTTAACTTCAATAGTTTATCGTGAAATAGAAAAAATTAAGAACGAAGGACCAACGGTGGAGGATTTACAGAAAACAAAAGAATATTTTAAGAAGTTAAGAGGAGAGCAACTTCAAGAAAATAAGTTTTGGAAAAATGCACTTCTTTCTAAATACTATCATGGTATTGATATAACAAAAGCCGAAAACTTTGACGATATTTTAAATAATATGACAGTGTCTGATTTAAAGAAAGCTGCAAACAAGTTTTTTAAAAATAATTATGTAGAAATAATTATGCTTCCAAAAACTAAGCAGAAGTTTTAATTTTATAAAAAGCCCTCAGTAATAATATTATTGAGGGCTTTCTTGTTTTTAGTTATCTAATTCAACGCTTATAAAGCACGCAACTTTACTAGTTGTATAATTTCTATATTTATAATTTGTTGCAGTTAGCATTGTTGTGTTAAATTCTAAGGGAGTTTATTTTTGTGTTGGAAAGATAAGTATTATTTTTGAAAAATTGGTTTTATAAACAAAGGATATCTACATAAAAAT
>JAOZLS010000465.1 GCA_029934705.1 Bacteroidales bacterium
TGTTAGAAATGTATATGAGAAAAATAAAATATTAAGATATAATGACTCTTATGTACGACAGGAAGAACCTATATTTTTAGAACCTGATAATTCTAATTTCATAGGGTTTAGAGCACATTTTTATGCACCACATAAATATTTCTTAGGAAAATATTACGATACTTTTCTATTTAATATAATAGTTATATGGTTAATGACGTTACTTCTTTATATACCATTATATTATGAACACTTTAAGAAACTTATAAACTTTGTTGGTAGCATAAAAGGTAACAAAAAAACAAAAAAACATAAAGTAAAATTAGAAAAAGAAGACACAAAGAAAGATAAAAAAAAGAAGTAGAATTTTTTCATATTTTATTTATTACTATCTTTGAACTGTTAAAAAAAATATCGTAATAAAAAGTTGATTATGACAAAAAACATTATTTTTATATTCATAATATTTATTTCAGTAATAAGTTCATGTAAGGACGATATTGAAGTAATCGATAATACGGATGATACAACCACTGTTGAAGTTTCTAATATGAATACAGTTGCAATTAATAAAATTATTGAAAGTTTTCCATCTCCAATTGAAATGGCTGCTTCAATAAAAGATATGAATGCACCTTACTCAAAATCTCATCTAGTAAATACTAGTGCTGTATCTGATTTTGAATCGAATTTTAAAAAATCTTTAGGTCTTGGTATGCTAAGTGCAGATTTAGGATATTTGAATGTTTATGAGAAAACAACAGAAATTCTAGAGTATTTGAGTACCATAAAAAGAATTTCGGATGATTTAGATATTGACCAATTTTTTGAATTTCAGACTCTTAAAAGGTTGGCTGCAAATAACGATAACTTAGACTCTCTAATGTTTTTATCTGTAAATAGTTATTTGCAAATGGATAAACATTTACGAGAAACTAGGCGAAGTGATTTAAGTGCTTTAATGATTACAGGAGTTTGGATTGAAGGACTATACCTAGCCTGTAAAGTAAATCAATTTTCCACAGGAGGAAATTTGAAAAGTAGAATTGGAGGACAACGAGCAATTCTTAGCGATTTATTACTAGTATTAAAGTTTTTTGAAAAGAAAAATCATTTTCCAGAAGTAATTAAAGAATTTGAAATTCTTCAAGAGCTATACGAAGGTGTAACTGTAACTATTGAAATGGGCGAAACACAAGGATACTATGATGAAGATAGTATTTGGGTTGTTGATCCAGGTGAAAGAACAGTTATTAATATTACCGACGAACAGCTTAAAGACATATCAAACCAAATAATTAAAATACGTAACAATTTAATTTCATTATAATATGAAAAAATTAACGACTATAATAGCTATTACTGCTTTTTTCATTATTGCATTAGAATTTGCAGCAAAAGCTCAATGTAAACAACAATTTGTATATACTTGTGCCCGTAAAGGCGGAAATGCAATATATCTTAGAGACTTTAATACTAAAATGAAAGCTGATAGAAACGACCGGGAGTCTGGTACTAAGTGGACTACAGTTTTAAACGAAGGTATTAGATATAGATTCATACTTTGTACTCCAGAAGCTGGAAATAACGAAATAGTTATGACATTATATGATAGTAGGCATCCTGAAAAACAAAGTAAAACTAACTCTAAAGTTGGACCATTAAATTCTACTTTAAAAGCAGGTAGGGGATCATTTGATTATATTTGCAGACGTTCTGGAATGTATTATATATCAATACGATATACTACTTCTTCGCAAAAAAGGAAAACTTGTGCAGTAGGAATACAAGCATTTGTTGGGAAAAATCAATAATATGTCATATTAAAATCGTTGACATATAAATATAAAAAAAAGCTAATTTAAAGAATTAGCTTTTTTTGTACTCATAATTGGTATTAATATTACCGTTAATAATCCATCTTTAACAAAATGCTCCGATAAATCTAAGTATTTTGCAAACCGTGGTAAAAAAATATTTCTTTTTCTATTAGCTATTTTTATAATAATCTCATCTCCCACTTTTTTAAGTTCATATTCTCCGTCCTTTATAAAAGCAAGTCTTATATTTAATTTATATCCTCCTTTAAAATCTGTAATTTCAAAAGATTTGCTTAAATAGAAATTATCATAAGGATTTCTATCTTTATAAATGTAATTGCCCAAATTCTCTAATAATTCTAAGCCAAATATTTCTTTACCTTGATGTATTGCTGTTAATATTGGTAAATCGCCAAAACTATCGTTTATTTCTGAAATATATTTAGCTTGACTTTCTACATAATCTTTCAAAAAACCGTTAGATGCAGATTTTGGTAATACTCTATTTATAATTACAGCATCAACATTATATCCATATAGTTGAAGATAAGTAAATGCCTTTTTAGATTCATTAATAACCATTCTTTCGGGGTTTGTAACAATTCTAACAGAGCAAATATCTGGATTGCTGAAAATTTTATGAATTTTTTCAAGTTTCTTTAATAAGTTTTGTAATTCGGCGTAACCCTTGTCTAAAGGAATTCCTGTAACTTTTCTTACTCCCTTTCCTAGTGTTTTTATTGCAATACTTTGAAATGGAAAAGCCTTTGTAACCCACCATTTTGTAACCTGTGGCAAAGTTAAAAGAGTTAATGTTTCGCCAGTAGGGGCACTATCAATTACAATTAAATCATATTTTTTTTCAGAATAATATTTCTCAATCCACATAAAAGCTGCTCCTTCTTCCATACCAGGAATGGCTGAAAGTTCTTCTGATAAAACCTTATTCATTCCTTGCCAGCGAAAAACTGTAAGAAGAAGTTCTCGTAAATTACCCCAATATTTTTGCATTGAATAATAAACATCAAACTCTTGTCCCCATAAATTATCCATTATTTTAACAGGCTCTGGTTCTAATTTAAAATCGAATGCATCAGATAAACTATGGGCTGAGTCTGTTGAAAGAACTAAAGTTTTAAGTCCACTTTTTGCAGCCTTTACAGCTGTTGCAGCTGCAATTGTTGTTTTCCCAACTCCGCCTTTTCCAGTAAACAATAGAATTCTCATAATAGTACTTATT
>JAOZLS010000466.1 GCA_029934705.1 Bacteroidales bacterium
ACAAATTTAGGTTTATTTTGCAAAACTCCAATTACTGGCATAACTAAAAAATTGCTAACAGGAATAAATAAAGGCGATAGGTAATTTAAAAATTCTACTTCCTTTTGAGGAATCCCAATCTCTTCATAAGTTTCCCGAGTTGCAGTATCATAATGGTTTTTATCTGTTTTTTCCGTTTTACCTCCAGGGAACGCTATTTGTCCTGAATGTAAAGTTCCATCAGTTGGTCGCTTTATAAAAGGCATAAGTATATTGCCATTTTCGGGGTATAATAATAGTAAAACTGCACTTATTTTTGCATTTGATTGGTCTTGCTCAAAAATTTCGTTCATCCTAAATTTAGGAGCTAATTTTTTATGAGAAACAAGCCCTAATAATTGCTCTTTTTGCAATAATTTAATTTTATATGTTAGTTGTTGTAAGTTCATTAACACTTAATTACTTAAATTTAACTGTTTCGGCAGGGTTTATTTTTGAAACTAATAAAGCAGGTAGTATCATGCTTAAAACACTTACAGCTAATACTCCTAAATTAAGTATTAATATATTTTGAATATCAAAATTAACAGGAACACTACTAATATAATAAATATCGGGGTTTAAAGGGAATAGTTTAAATTTATATTGAATAAAAAGAAGAATAAATCCAAATAAATTACCATAAAACATGGCTTTACCTATAATAATTGCACCATTATATATAAAAAGTCTCATAACCGACGAGTCGGTTGCTCCCAAAGCTTTTAAAATTCCAATAGTGTTTGCACGTTCCAAAATTATTGTAAGTAATGCCGAAATCATTGTTAAAACGGCAACTAAAATCATTAGAGTTAAAATCACAATAACGTTTGTATCAGATAGTCTTAGCCACTCAACAAGCATTTCGTTATTTTCATAAAAATTTGAAAGCTGTAGCATTGAGCCATCTTCATCAATAATTACAGATGTAATGTCTCTTAATTCGGCTGCTTTACTTTTTAGTTTATCAAAGTCGTGTATAAAAATTTCAAAACCACTTATTTTATCACTTTGCCATTCGTTTAGTTTTATAATTTGCTTAATATCGCAAAACACAAATGCTTTATCAAACTCGTCAACACCAGTTTTATATATGCCTTTAATTATAAATGCACGCCCTTTAGGTTTTTTATTTATGAAGAAAATATTAACCTTATCGCCAATTTTATAATCAAGCAAAGTTGCCAGTTTCTTTGAAATAAGAATATCTTTACTTCGTTCTTTTTCAATTGTAAAAGGTTCTCCTTCAATAATATAACTGTTTAGAAACCCCCAATCAAAATCAGTATCAACACCCTTTAGTACAACACCTTGAACTTCGTTACCAGCCTTAATTATCCCTGGTTTTGTGGCATAAACCTGTATGTGTTTTATGTCTTTATCATTTTTAAAGTCCGAAATAAAATCTTGATTTCTGCTTATAGGCAAAGTTTCATAAGTGCTGTTTATGTCTCTGTTTTTAATAGTTATATGAGACTGGAAACCGACCATTTTATTATAAATTTCTTTTTTAAAGCCTGTAACTACCGAAACAGTAATAAGCATAACGGCTACTGCTAGTGTAACTGCCGAAATTGCAATTCGTATGACTCTATAAGATAACTTTTCTCTATTGTATTTTGAAAAACTTATTCTTTGTGCTATGTAATATTCAAATTTCAATGTTATTTCTATTTTTTTAGGTTTGAAATTGCTAAAATAACGCCTAAAACGATGCCTAAAATTGCAGCATTTAATATTTGATACTCCACTGGAAAGCAAAAATTAATTGTTTGTGCAGGAATCCAAAAAAGAGGAATTGTTTTTTTTATAATAAAATTCCATTGTACATTCCAATTCAAATTCACGATAATTTCTGTCATTTTAATAGGTGTATAAATAGCTTTTATTCCACCATTATTCATTAAAATATGAGTATCGGTAATTTTATGAAAAGTCATAAATACAGGTGCAAAAAACAAATTCATAAATGTGCTAATCAGCAGTGCAATAATAATTTTATTTAGACTTAAAGCCTCGTTCATAATGATACTTGCATCGGAAATTCCTAAAACTTTTTCAGAAAAATATATGGTTCCTTGATAAAAGATTACAAATGCAATTTTAATTGCAACTCCTAATATTCCCCAAACAAAAGCACGCGGAATTATTCCAAAATCTTTTTTTAAATATTTTCCGGTAAGAATTCGTAAGCCTAACAGCTCGCCCATTGTTGCTAGAATTGCAAATTTTATAAAACTTGTAATAAGAGGAAAATTTGTATTAAACCCATTTACCTTGTCAAATAAAAATAAATATGCCTCTTCAAAATAAATAAAAGGGAAGAAAATTCCAGCTAAAGCCAGAAAAAATAATATATCTTGTTTTTTTATCATTTCAGTAAATAATTATATGTTAAGTACTAGGTGCTATTTATTGCCTGCACAGAGCGTTAGTCGAAGTGTTTCTTACGCATTTCTGCAAAACTATATTAATCAACAATTTACATGTAAATAAATATATAACTAATTTCACTTCGGTGCTTTGATAATATACTAGAATACTTATCTTAAAAGCAGTCGCAAATATAAAATTATTTATTAATTAAAAAGCTCTACTTTAAAATTATTTAAGAATATAGCTTTTTTATAATTTGGTTTATAGTAGCAGATTAAACTAAAAAAATATCTTTATAAGTAAATGAGAAATTGTAGCACAAAATATAAGAATTTCAGTTATTTAGAAGTTGCGTGCTTATAAAGCACGCAACTTTACTGCTTGTGAAATTCCTATATTTGTAATTTGTTGCAGTTAGCATTGTTTTGTTAAATTCTAAGGGAGTTATTTTTTGTGTTGGTAAGGTAAGTATTATTTTTGAAAAATTGGTTTTATAAACAAAGGATATCTACATAAAAATAAAATAGTCTATAAATTCAAAAATAAAGTCATATCTTTGAATAAAATTAAACAACATGACCATATTCAAAGAAAAATATATAAATCCATTTACCGATTACGGTTTTAAGCGATTGTTT
>JAOZLS010000134.1 GCA_029934705.1 Bacteroidales bacterium
GAAATTAAAAACAGATGAAAAACCTTATTTCATATTTTATAAAATATCATGTATCGGTAAATATAATCATTATAGCATTTGTTATATTTGGTTTAATTGGTGCATTATCGATGAAATCATCTTTTTTCCCACTATCCGACTCCAAAAACATTAGTATAAGTTTAGTATATCCTGGAGCTTCGCCGCAAGAAATGGAAGAAGGAGTTGTATTAAAAATTGAAGATAATTTAAAAGGGATTTTAGGAGTAGATAGAGTAACATCCGTTTCTCGTGAAAATTCGGCAAGTGTAAATATTGAAATTGAAACAGGAGCTAATATCGACATTGTTTTAGCCGAAGTAAAAAATGCAGTTGACAGAGTTCCTTCTTTCCCAACAGGAATGGAACCTCCTGTAGTTTCTAAAATAGAAAACATTAGAGAAACAATTAGCTTTACTGTAAGTGGAGAAGAAATTCCATTAATTACCTTAAAAGAATATGCTCGAAAAATAGAAAACGATTTACGTGCAATAAAAGGTATTTCGCAAGTTTCACTATCTGGTTTTCCAGATAGTGAAATAGAAATTGCTGTGCGAGAGAATGATTTGCGTGCATACAATCTGTCGTTTGAGCAAGTTGCAAATGCAGTAAAGCAAACAAATATTTTAATAACAGGAGGAAATATTAAAACCGATGCCGAAGATTATTTAATTCGTGCCAATAATAGACATTATTATGGAAGCGAGCTTACAAACATGGTTGTAAGAGCCGATAAAAACGGTCAAATAATTAGATTAAAAGATATTGCCGAAGTAAGAGATATATGGTCTGAAAATCCTGACCGTATTTTTTATAACGACGATGTAGCAGTTAGGGTTTCGATTAGTAATACTAATAACGAAGACTTAATGGAGACTGCTGAAAATGTAAAAAAGTATCTTTCAGTTTTTAGTAAACAAAACGAAAAGATAAATATAAATATTTCTAGCGACTCATCAATCTCTTTAGGCGAAAGAACAACTCTTCTACTAAAAAACATTTTTTTTGGTGTATTATTAGTACTTCTATTTTTAGCTGTATTTTTAAATTTTAGGCTTGCATTTTGGGTTGCAGCGGGTATGCCAATAGCCTTTTTTGGTATGTTTATGTTTGCATCGCAATTTGATATTACTGTAAATATTTTTTCACTCTTCGGAATGATTATAGTGATTGGTATTTTGGTTGATGATGGAATTGTAATTGGCGAAAACATTTTTCATCATTATGAAAAAGGCAAAACACCTATTAGAGCTGCCATTGACGGAACATTAGAAGTTATTCCACCAATTGTATCGGCAATTTTAACAACAATAATAGCTTTTTCAACTTTTTACTTTTTAGATGGTAGAATGGGTGATATGTTTAGCGAAGTAGGAACTATTGTAATAATAACTTTGACCGTATCGTTACTTGAGGCATTAATAATTTTGCCTGCACACTTAGCACACTCCAAAGCTTTATCTAAAAAGAAGGATACAACAAATAAGTTTACATTATTCTTTAGAAATATAAATGTTTATGCCGACAAATCTTTAGTTTATTTAAGAGAAAAGCTATACAGACCCTACCTTACTTTCTTTTTAAAATATCGCTTTTTAGGAATTGCAATACCAATTTCATTACTAATATTATCGATAGGCGCCATAGGTGGCGGAGTTGTAAAAACATCTTATTTCCCATCAATTGCAAGCGATAGAATAGTTGTAACATTAAACATGCCCAATGGCACAAACGAACATATTACAGATTCAATAATTACAGCCATTGAAGAAACAATGTGGGATGTTAATGATGAATTATCTAAAGAGCAAAAAGGCAACACGCCTGTTGTTCAAAATATTATAAAGAAAATTGGACCTGGAACATCAACTGGAAGTTTAAACATTAATTTACTGCCTGGCGAGAAAAGAAATTTTTCGTCTCCTGAAGTAACTAATATATTAAGAAAAAAGGTTGGTAAAATCTATGGGGTCGAAAGTCTTATTTATTGGTCGGGAGGTAATTTTGGCGGTAGCCCCATTTCCATATCACTTTTAGGGCATAATTTAAAAGAACTAACATCGGCAAAAATAGAATTAAAAAAAGCCCTCGAGGCAAACTCTCAGTTAAGAGATATTTCGGACAACGACCCATCTGGAATAAAGGAGTTAAATATAAAACTTAAAAACAATGCTTATTTAATGGGCTTAAACTTACAAACAGTTATGAGCCAAGTACGAGCAGGTTTTTTTGGAATTCAATCTCAACGGTTTCAGCGAGGACAAGATGAAATTAAAGTTTGGGTAAGATATACAAAAGAGAATAGGTCGTCCATTAAAAATATTGACGACATGCGTATTATTACACCTTCAGGCAATAGAGTACCATTTTCTGAAATTGCAGAATATGAAATTGAAAGAGGCGAAGTAGCCATTAATCATGTAAATGGGAAAAGAGAAGTAAGAGTTACTGCCGATTTAAGTTCGGTAAAAGATAGCCCTACCGATATTTTAGACAATATTAAAACTCAAATTATACCTAACATACTGGCACAATACCCAAGTGTAAGCGTTGGTTTTGAAGGACAAAATAGAGAAGCTCAAAAAACAACAGACTCCATAGGAAAAGTTGGTTTAATAATTTTAGTATTAATATATATTGTTATTGCCTTTGCATTTAGATCGTACAGTCAACCATTATTACTGCTAGTAATGATTCCATTTAGTTTGATAGGAGTTGTTTGGGGACATTATATTCATGGTTTTTCGGTAAATATTTTATCGTGGTTAGGAATAATAGCATTAATTGGAATTATGGTTAATGATGGGCTAGTATTGGTTGGTAAATTTAATGGCTATTTAAAAACTGGCATGCCATACAATAAGGCTTTAATAGAAGCAGGTGTATCAAGGTTCAGAGCTATATTTTTAACATCAATAACGACAGTTGCGGGTCTTGCTCCTTTATTATTAGAAACAAGCCGGCAGGCTCAATTTTTAAAACCTATGGCAGTATCCATTTCTTACGGAATAATTATAGCAACATTTTTAACTCTTTTAATGTTACCATTGCTTTTATCAATGAGTAACTCTTTAAAAGTATTTTATAAATGGATGAAAACAGGTAAAAACATAACAAAAGAAGAGGTTGAAAGAGCCGTTATTGAATTAAAAATAGAAGACAATGATTAAAAAGATATTTTTTGTAATAGTAATATTAATTATAAGTAGTGTTATAACAAAAGCACAAGAACTTCTTACAAAAAAAGATGCAGTTAAAATGGCATTAGACAGCAATTATAGTATAAGAATTGCAGAAAAGAATGTGCTAAAATCGCAAAATAATACAAGTATTTTTAATACCGATTATTTGCCCAAAGTTACAGTAAATTCTGGTGTTAATGTTACTAATAATAATATTGAAAACGAATTTCAAGATGGTACAATTTACTCAGCAAACAATGCAAATACTGCAAATATAAATGCTTCGCTGGGAGCTTCTTATACATTATTTGATGGTTTTGGAAGATCGTATAATTACCAAAAGCTACAAAAAATGTATAAGCTATCGGAATTAGACGCAAGACTTATTATTGAGAATACTGTATTACAACTCTTTATAGCTTATTATGAAGTTGCTAAATACTCGGAAAATCAAATTAATTTACAATCATCACTTGAGATTTCTGAAAAAAGGCTTGAACGTGCAAAATATAATTACGAGTATGGTAAAAACACTAAACTAGACGTACTTAACGCCGAAGTTGATTATAATAATGATAAAATTAGATACCTTTCGATAAAAAAACAGCTTGCAAACTCAAAGCATAACCTAAATTTGATTTTAGGGCGAAATATTAACACCAATTTTAAGGTTGATAGAGCTGTTGAATACGAATTAATTTTAAATATCGACTCTCTTCTTACAAATTCTAAAAAATATAATGTGCAAATATTACAAGCACAAAAAAATATTGAAATAAGTAATTTCATTATAAAAGAAAGTAAAGCAAGATGGTTACCTATAATAAATTTATCGGGAGCATACTCCTATAACAGAACCAATAGCGATACAAATTATGCTTATGCCTACAACATGACAAACGGCTTAAATGCTGGAATAAATTTACAATGGAATATTTTTGATGGAGGAAGAACAAAAATTGCAGTTCAAAATTCTAAAATTACAGTTGAAAATTCTAAAATACAGAAAATAAATGCCGAACAAAATTTAGAAAGAGATGTTCGAAATTTATGGGAAGCCTACAATAATTCACTATTTATTTTAAAAGCAGAGCAAAAAAACGTTGAAACAAATAAAATAAATTTTGCTAGAACCGAGGAGCAGTATAAGTTAGGTCAAATTAGCTCAATTGAATATAGACTAGCACAATTAAATCTTTTAAATGCTTTAACAAATTACAATGAAGCAAAATACGATGCAAAAATAACAGAACTACAACTACTTCAACTAAGCGGAACTTTGTTAAACTCTAATTTTTAATAGCTGTTTTCAACATAATATTAAAATATTGGTAATTGGTTTATTATTTTTATTATTTTTGCCAATATCAGTCATAATATATATAATGAATCCAAATATAAATAGAAAAGAAAAGTTAAGACGAAAAAATGAAATTAAATTCTTGTTTAATGATTTAGAACTCGAAGCTTTTAATAAATACTGTGCAAAGTATAAAATTGAAAACAAATCTAAATTTATTAGGGAAACTATTATGACTGAAGTTTTAGAGCAATTTGACAGAGACTACCCTTCCCTATTTGATTCTATAGAAGAATAATATTTTCTAAATTAAGCCTTTTGCCTTAAATTCAAGATACTTATTAATTGTATTTACTGTTAAATCTTCTGGTTTTGTAATAATTGAATGAACTCCATTGTTTTTCAATTCTTTAACAATTAATTTTTTATCATAAGCTAATTTTTGTGCAATAGTTTTTATATAAATTTCTTCAACATTTTTGGCTTCTTTATCAGTTATTTTTTTTAGCTCTGTGTTCTCAAAAAAGACTACTAATAATAAATGTTTTTTTGAAATACTTTTAAAATAAGGCATTTGCCTTTCAAGCGAAGGAAAACCCTCAAAGTTTGTATAAAGAATTAAAAGACTTCGCTGTTTAATTTTTCGTTTAATAGTATTATGTATTATTTCAATATTTGACTCTGGAAATATTGTTTTTTGTTTATACAAAACCTCCATTATACTTTTCATTTGGCTGTTTTTACGCTGAGCAGGAATAATTGAGTCAATATTTTTTGAAAAAGTAATAAGTCCTGCTTTATCGTGCTTTAATATTGCTATATTTGATATTGTAAGAGTTGTGTTTATAGCATAATCAAGCAACGACATTTCGTTAAAAGGCATTTTCATTGTTCGCCCAATATCAATAATGCTATATACACTTTGCGATTTTTCATCTTGATATTGATTTACCATTAACTTTGATTTACGAGCTGTAGCTTTCCAATTAACAGTTCTATAATCATCGCCTTGAACATAGTCTTTTATTTGCTCAAATTCTCGGTTTGTACTTATTCGCCTTAGCTTTTTTATACCAACATCGGTTAATCTATTTGAAACTGCTAAAAGCTCATATTTCCTCATTTGAATAAATGAAGGATAAACAGGTACTATATGTTTATTATTAAAAGTAAATCGCCTAGATATTAGTCCTATTTTGGCTACAATAAATATGTTTAATTTTCCGAAAGAATATTCGCCTCTTTTTACTGGTCGTAAAATATAATTTAGGTTTACTTCATCTTTTGCTGACAGTTTTCCTTTAATTTCGAAATCACGTTTCTGAAATTGAAATGGAATTTCGTCAATAATTTTATAGTTTACAGGAAAAGAATAATTGTTTTTAATGCTTAGTTTAATTTCATTATCATCGCCATTTGAGAGTTTTTGTGGTACAATCCTTTTTGCTTTTATCTTATTTATAGAGCTATTATAAAGCATTAAAAAGTCGACAATAAAAATAGCTGAAAAGACAGTAATTGATATTTTTCCTATTAAAAATAGAAATTCGACATAATGACCAATTATAAATAATACAAAAATGACAATTGCAATATAATATAGCCTATTTGTAAAGTATAGATTTTTTAAAAAGCTCTTCATTGTTTTGTTCTACTAATAAATGCAATTATTATATTTAAGCTTATATAAACTCTTCAATTATATAATCTTCAATAATTTGTTTTTCTGTATCAAAATTAATTCCTATTAATATAATTGGTCGTTTATTATCGGCATATTTTAGTGCATACTGTTTGTTCTTAATTTGCTGAATTGCTTTTTTTGCCGACTGGTCAATTTTAAATTCTATTATATAAATATGTGTATCAGTTTTTATTACTGCATCAATTCTTGCGTCAATTTCTTCAATTTCAACTTCAATATCAAAACCAAGCATTTTCATTATCATATAAAATAAAGAATGATAATAACTTTCTTTTCTTTCAAGAAGATGATAAGAAATATTTTTATAGAGAACGTTTATATAATTAATGAATTTCAGGAGTTCATTATCGGTAAAAGAATCGGCAATTTTAAAAAGTAAAGCCTGTGTTCTATCGATATTATCAAAGGTTTGAATGTTTAAAATATTTTTTGTAAACGATTCGGCTACTTCTTGGTTTGGGTAATCTAACACGATTCGCCGAGTACGCAAACTTTTACTTTTGATTGTTAAATAACCCGTTTGAAAAAGTAAAGAGTTAAAATTTATTTTTGTAAAATCATATTTATCCAATAAATCATTTGATGTAAAAGAGTTTTCTATATCAAAGGCTATTAGTTTTTGTTTTTCAATTAATTTCATTAAAAAAGTAGGAGTTCCTGTTGCAAACCAATAATTACTAAATTCTTTCTTCTGAAACAAGTTCATTATTGATACTGGGTTATGAACAGTTGTTGTTCCGTCCCATGAATATCCGTTGTACCACCTTTTTATTTCGGGCATAATATCAGGAAAAATATCTTTATATTTTTCGGCAACACCAGCAAGATAATCAGGAAAATATTTTTCAAGTTCTTCTTTTGTCCAGCCTACTATTTGCGAATAATTTTCATCAATTGTTATATCAATTAAATTATTCAAATCGGAAAAAATTGAAACATGACTAAATTTTGAGACTCCCGTAATGAACAAAAATTTAATATATTTATCAGAATCTTTTAAAACAGAATAAAAGTTTTTTAGTATTACTTTATTTTCATTTGCTTTATCTAAGTCATCAAGATAATCAATAATTGGCTTGTCGTATTCGTCAATAATAATGGCTACTTGTGCTTTGGCAGAGAGTTTTATTATTAGTTCTTGAAATTTATAGGGATATCCTTCTTGTGAAAATTTAATATTATATTTTTCAGCAATATCATCTAACATAACATTAATTGCTTTTTCTAAACCAAAAGTATTATGAGAAATATTAGAAAACGAAATTTTTATTACGGGATAAGTTTGCTCCCAATTCCATTTATCTTCAATCCATAAACCTTTAAAAAGTTCTTTGTTACCAAGAAAAAGTTCTTTCATGGTATTAGCAAGTAGCGATTTACCAAACCTACGAGGTCGTGAAAGGAAATAATAGCTACCATTATTAATTAATTTGTAAATAGTTTCTGTTTTATCTACATAAATACAATTATTACCAATTACTTCGGAAAATTCTTGATGCCCAAGTGCTAATTTTTGTTTCATAAGCCAAAGATACAAAATAATGATTAATGATTAACTATAATATTAATTGAAATAGTCACAAGACTGTACCTCTCTACATTTTTTCAATTATATAATCCTCAATCACTTGTTTTTCTGTATCAAAATTAATTCCTATTAATATAATTGGTCGTTTATTATCGGCATATTTTAGTGCATACTGTTTGTTCTTAATTTGCTGAATTGCTTTTTTTGCCGACTGGTCAATTTTAAATTCTATTATATAAATATGTGTATCAGTTTTTATTACTGCATCAATTCTTGCGTCAATTTCTTCAATTTCAACTTCAATATCAAAACCAAGCATTTTCATTATCATATAAAATAAAGAATGATAATAACTTTCTTTTCTTTCAAGAAGATGATAAGAAATATTTTTATAGAGAACGTTTATATAATTAATGAATTTCAGGAGTTCATTATCGGTAAAAGAATCGGCAATTTTAAAAAGTAAAGCCTGTGTTCTATCGATATTATCAAAGGTTTGAATGTTTAAAATATTTTTTGTAAACGATTCGGCTACTTCTTGGTTTGGGTAATCTAACACGATTCGCCGAGTACGCAAACTTTTACTTTTGATTGTTAAATAACCCGTTTGAAAAAGTAAAGAGTTAAAATTTATTTTTGTAAAATCATATTTATCCAATAAATCATTTGATGTAAAAGAGTTTTCTATATCAAAGGCTATTAGTTTTTGTTTTTCAATTAATTTCATTAAAAAAGTAGGAGTTCCTGTTGCAAACCAATAATTACTAAATTCTTTCTTCTGAAACAAGTTCATTATTGATACTGGGTTATGAACAGTTGTTGTTCCGTCCCATGAATATCCGTTGTACCACCTTTTTATTTCGGGCATAATATCAGGAAAAATATCTTTATATTTTTCGGCAACACCAGCAAGATAATCAGGAAAATATTTTTCAAGTTCTTCTTTTGTCCAGCCTACTATTTGCGAATAATTTTCATCAATTGTTATATCAATTAAATTATTCAAATCGGAAAAAATTGAAACATGACTAAATTTTGAGACTCCCGTAATGAACAAAAATTTAATATATTTATCAGAATCTTTTAAAACAGAATAAAAGTTTTTTAGTATTACTTTATTTTCATTTGCTTTATCTAAGTCATCAAGATAATCAATAATTGGCTTGTCGTATTCGTCAATAATAATGGCTACTTGTGCTTTGGCAGAAAGTTTTATTATTAGTTCTTTAAATTTCCCTCCATTTGTTGTTTTACTATATTCTATATTATTTGCAACAGCTAAATTTTCAAGCGAATCGTCAATTGCGGCTTCTAACCCAAGTTTAGCATAAGGCATTTCAGAAAACGAAATTTTTATTACAGGATAAGTCTGCTCCCAATTCCATTTATCTTCAATCCATAAACCTTTAAAAAGTTCTTTATTACCAAGAAAAAGTTCTTTCATAGTATTAGCAAGCAGTGATTTACCAAACCTGCGAGGTCGTGAAAGAAAATAATAGCTACTACTATTAATTAATTTGTAAATAGTTTCTGTCTTATCTACATAAATGCAATTATTACCTATTACTTCGGAAAATTCTTGATGTCCAAGTGCTAATTTTTGTTTCATAAGACAAAGATACGAAAAAAGCATCTAAATAATAAAACCTATATATTTCTTTTTCTTTTTGATAAAAAGCTATTAAAATATAGGTCTAGACAAAATGCAAAATATTAATTTATAATATTTTATGACTGTAAATAATTAAGGACAACAAATACTGAAATTGATTTATCAAAATAATAAACAGAGACATGTTTTGTAAAATTAAAACAAAAAATGGTATCTTTGCAAAAACGATTTCATAAGATTAAGACTATGAATAAAGAAATTGAACAAAAGATCATAAATTATCTTTTAATATACAACCCTTTGTTAATAGGTATTTTTGGATCCTACGCTCGTAATGAACAGACAAAAGATAGTGATTTGGACATCCTTGTTTCATTTAGTAAAAGACTAACACTAATTGATTTATCAAAAATAACAAATGAATTAACAGAAAAATTAAATATTAAAATAGATTTGGTAACTCAAAAATCGTTACACCCAAAGTTAAAACCTTATATTGAAAAAGATCTACAAATAATTTATCATGATTAAAAACAATTATATTTATATTG
>JAOZLS010000467.1 GCA_029934705.1 Bacteroidales bacterium
TTCTGTGTTCTTGTTTTGTTGTTGGAACTAATTTTTAATAAATAAAGCCCTTTTGGTTGATTTGATAGGTCTATTTTTGTTATATTAATTCCATTAAATATAATTTTTCCTGTTATATCTGTAATTAAAATTTCTGAATTTATTGTTTCTTCAATATTAATTATTCCAGATGTAGGGTTTGGATATATATTAATATTTGAGTTTAATTTACTTACAGATGAAGGAGCTTCAAACGCTTTTGCTACTCTTACTTTTTTAAAGCTATTTGCTTCATCGTTTATGTAATAAATTGCAGGATAAGCTGTTCCTTCTACAAACCATTTATATTCGTATTCCTTCACAAAATCTTCTCCTCCTTCTGGCATAGGCACCCATTCATCGCCCATATACATGTAGGCATCGCAGTTTAAGTAAGTTTTTAGTCTTAATGCGTCTTTTACTTCTCCATTTGGTAGTGTTAAAATTCCTTCGGCATCTACCTCCCAAGTAAAACTTCCTTGTAATTGCAAAGGAACTTCTCCTACTTCTGGTAGGTTTATTATTACATTATCATCACTACCAAACTCTCCATATTGTAATGAAGCTCCAAAAAATGATAGAGGTGTATTCCAAATAAGAAATCCATTTGCATTTTGGTTAATAAAACCATTTACAGCAAAACCTTCATTATTAATTAAGTAAAACTGAGTCTCAACGAGACTTTCATCCATAAATAGTTCACAAGTATGAGTACTTTCGCCATCATAATATTCTGCAAGTTTATCTAAAATGTTTTGAGATATAGTCGTTGGGTCTATCCATGTTCTTTTATATGCTTCACTTTCTCCACTTATACCACTAAAATCCCATGTAATGTCTTCTCCTGCATCACCTTCATTAAAATTTATCGAGATGTCTGAATTTTCATTAAAATATATGCTTTCCCATTCATCGCCTATCGCAGGTGTTAAATCTGCAATAGGGATAACAAGCTGTGCAGAAAGACTTAAACTAAAGGCAATGATTGCCAAAAATATTGTAATTTTTTTCATGTTTTTTGTGTTAAATTAATTGATACGATGACATAAAATCATCGTATCAAAAATAAAGTCGTTATTGTAATATGATTTTGTGAGTCTCTACACTGTCTTCTAAGCTTATTTTTATTAAATAAATTCCTTTTGACTGGTTAGACAAATCAATTGTGGTTAAATTTGTTCCACTAATAATAATTTTTCCTGTAATATCTGTTATTACAATTTCTGAATTTGTTGTTTTTTCAATATTAATTATTCCTGTTGTAGGATTAGGATAAATATTAATAATAGAGTTATAGTTTTCAATTCCAACAGTTTGTTGATTAGTAATTACAACATCAGCCTCTCCAAATACAGCAGAGCCATCGGTAGCAGTTGCTCTTACTGTAATTGTTCCGTCGCCTCCATTATCTCCACTAGCAGTTACAATTCCATTATTAATTGTAGCTCCATAGGCTTCTCCTTCAATTGTCCAAGTTACTGTTTGTGCAGCTTCGGCTGGCAATACTTCAAGGTTGGTTGTCATATTATAAGTTCCGCCATCTGTATCAATAATTCCATCTTGTAATGTAATAGTTTCTACCGATGTACATGTCATACCACCATTTACTGTTAGTGTGTAAACTTTTACTGTTTCTCCATCTTCCGATGTAAAAGTAATTTCTATTGGGTTACAGCAATTTACTGCTGTTCCAGCTCCCGTTCCTCCCATGTCTGGCTCAATTATTCCTTCTACTTCTGTAGTTACCACCATACCTGCTGAACCAATCCATTGTAAATGTAAGGCGGATTTATCAATATTAGCCGCAACTTCGTCTGTTATTGTAAGTGATATATGACTCACAACTGACTGTGCAGTTCCCTCGGTTAGTGCAAACATAGTAAATTCACACTCAGAATTACCAGGAGTTATAGAAACAGTTGCTGTATAAGTTGTAACTGTGGCCCCAGCCGTTACTACATAAGTAACAACATTTTCATCTGCAAAATCTTGTTCTGTAACTCCACTCTCTTGTGTAACACCTGCAACTGTAACAACTGCATCTACTGGCGATGTGCTAAAAGTTGGTGCATAAGCTCCTAAGTCATAAGTTCCATAAGGTAAGTTTACTGTAATTGAACCATCAGAAGCTCCTGAAGCTCCTATAATTATTCCGTCTGTGTCGTAAACATTAAACGAAGACATTACGCCGTCTTCCACAGGTCGTCCTTCTCCCATGCTTATTGGCTCATTGGCAACAGTATTATATGCCCAATCGTGAACAGTATATTCTACTATTGTTCCTGCACCATCTAAAACTGTGCTTATACAAACCCAACCGTAATAATATGTATCAGGACCACTCAAGTCATTAAAGCCCATTGGCAAGTATTTCATTGTAACTCCTTGCCATCCTAATTCTGCTCCTGCAAGTCCTGCTATGATATCATTTACACTGCCAACATTATCTGTCATATAATATGCTTTTGCACCAGCTTCATTACCAATAAAAAAAACATTTTCATCTATGTCTGTTGGTATTTCAACCCCTTCGTCAAGTTCTAAGGCTGTATAAAAATCCGAAATATTATTAAAAGTTTGACAAAAAACTTTATTCAAATCTCCGCTTGTGCTTGTTCCACACCACATTGACGGATTAGCATCGTTCAAATAAATCATAAAGTTAATTAAACTAAGTTCTTCACTTGCCTCTGTAAAAAGTTGTATTTGTGCATCTGTTCCCGATTGAGGAGTCATTGTTATTGGTAATTCTTCATACCAAAAACTGCTTTCATCTACTGTTGTTCCATCACAATATTGAATTTGTGAATAACTGTTTGTAACAAAAAATGTCATTACAAACATTAATAATAATAAAGTAACTTTTCTCATAATCTTATTTTTAAATTTTAAAATTTTATTTTTCTAATGTAAAAGTACCACTATAACCAGTTAAAAGCAAAAATATGATGTTCGGATTTAGAAATTGATACAACTTGCATTTTTATTGTTTTGATTTAAAGTTGGTTGAGTG
>JAOZLS010000135.1 GCA_029934705.1 Bacteroidales bacterium
TTGAAGAAGGTCTAAATGGAAAAATAAAATTTGTTGATTCAAGTTTTAAAGTACCCGAAAATACAAAAATAATTGATGTTCAAGGAAAATTTGTAACAAAATCTTTTGCCGTTGGTCATCATCATGTATATTCGGCTTTGGCACGAGGAATGGGTGCTCCTGCTAAAAATCCACAAAATTTCTACGATATTCTTAAATATGTTTGGTGGACTTTAGATAAATCACTCGATAAAAATATGATTGAAGCTAGTGCATTAACTACTGCAATTGCTTCAGCAAAAGCAGGTTCTACTTTTGTAATAGATCATCATGCTTCGCCAAATTTAATTAATGGCTCGTTGGATATTATTGCAAAAGCTTTTGATAGAGTGGGAGTGAGCCACCTACTTTGCTACGAAATTACCGACCGCGATGGTCTTGATAAAGCCCAAGCAGGATTAGATGAAACAGAACGTTATCTTCAAAATAATCAGGCACTTGTTGGCTTGCACGCTTCGTTTACCGTAGGAAACGATTCAATGAAAAAGGCTACAGATATAATGAATAAATATAATAGTGGTTTTCATATTCATGTTGCTGAAGACCGCTACGACCAAGATCATTCAATAATAAATTACGGAAAACGTGTTATCGAAAGGCTTGATGATTATGGTGTTCTTAATTCTTCAAAAACAATACTTGGACATTGCTTACATTTAAGCGAAAATGAAAAATCCATTATCAGAAACTCTAAAGCATGGGTTGTTCAGAATACCGAAAGTAACCTAAATAACAATGTTGGTTATTTTAACTCAAATGGTTTAGGCGAAAATTTGATGATGGGAACTGATGGAATGCACAGCGATATGTTGCGTTCGGCACAAAATGCTTTTTATGTTGGTCAAGGTTTTGATAGTATTGATTTTATGTCGGGCTACCAACGATTTAGAAATGTGCATAAATATATAAATCAGAATAATTTTAAGGGTGATGCCGAAAATAATCTTGTTGTATTGGATTATCAAACGCCAACACCAATGAATTCCGATAATTTCTTGGGGCATTTTATATTTGGTTTTAATTCAGCAATAATTCAGCATGTAATTTCCGACGGAAAACTAATTGTAGAAAATAAAGTGATGACTACTGTAAATGAAACAGAAATATTTGCTTTTGCACAAGAAGAAGCAGTAAAACTTTGGGAGAAGATGAAGTAAAAGAATGCCCCGTGGGCAGTGTAATATTCCGTAGGCTGAGCGGAGCCGAAGCCGAACTAGCAGATTGCTACATCGCCTTCGACTCCGCTCAGGCTACGGAATTATAATTTTAATACTCATTAACCATTTCAATAAATTCATCAACTTTTATTTCATTAGTAGCCCAAGAAGTTACAATTCGTAGTGCGAAATGATTTTCATCGCTTTTTTCCCATCTGAAAAAAACGAATTTTTCTTCTAGTTTCTCTATTAAACTAATTGGTAATATTGGAAATATTTGATTTGACTCGGGTTTTGTTAAAAAACTGTATCCTTTTTTCTCAATTGCTTTAGCAATTTTCATTGCATTTTTATTTGAGTAAGCTGCAAGTTCAAAATACAAATCGGTTTAAATAATTCGTAAAACTGAATTCCTAATAATCGCCCTTTGGATAATAAAGCTCCTTTTTGTTTTAGATGATAATGAAAATCTTTTTTCAGATATTCATTTGTAATAACAATTGCCTCGCCAAGTAAAGCTCCGTTTTTTGTGCCTCCAATAGTAAAAGCATCAGAGTTTTTGGCAATTATTTTAAGCGATAATTCACTATTTTGCGAAGTAATTGCAGTACCCATTCTTGCTCCATCAATAAAAAGTAATAAGTTGTTTGCTTTGCATAAACTGTATAAATTCTCTAGCTCGTGTTTTTTATAAACTGTTCCTAATTCCGTTGTGTTTGATATATAAACCATTGCTGGTTTTACAACATGTGGTGCAAAATCATGTTTTATCATAATGGGTTCAATATCTTCAGGAGATATTTTTCCGTCTTCCTTAATTATTGCATTTATCTTATGTCCTGTTGCTTCAATTGCACCTGCTTCATGAAAATTTATATGTCCCGATTCTGCTGATATTACAGATTCATACGGACGTAATGCAGCAGCAATTACAAGGATATTTGCTTGTGTTCCTCCCGAAACAAAATGTATATCGGCCTTAGTATCCTCAATTTTTACCTTTAGTAATTCTTTTGCTCTTTGCGAATATTCATCGTTTCCGTAACCTGCTTGTTGTTCATTATTTGTTTCGGATAATTTTTGCAGAATATTTGGATGTGCTCCCTCGCTGTAATCGTTTAATAAACTATATATTTCCATAATGATTCATGTTTTCACAATAGTATAAATTTGTTTCAGAATTGACAAAAAATGATGTTGTTATTTTAGGGATATCAGATTAATAGTTCGTTAAACTTTGCCAAAATTATTGTTGTTGGATAGCTATAGTGCTAATAATTAGACTTATCTGTGTGTTGGTAAAACCTTGGCAAAGTTATATTTATCATCCGTTTTGTAAGCTAGAATAATATATAAATTTAGTAGTATAATAATTAATGTCAACAAATTTTATAAATGAAGCTCTTTCAATTTAATTACTTCTTTTTTGTATCCATAAACTTCAAGAATCTCAATAATCAGAGCAAATACTCTTTCCGATTGAAGTTTTATAATATTTTCTTTCAGCTCAAAATGATAAGTGCAACCAGCTTTTAGCGACAATACACCCGATGGGAAATCTCTACATTCTTCGGGTCTTGTTTCGTAAATTTTGCAAATATTTTTTTCTCCTAAATTTTCACAAGAAAAAATCCAATCTCCTTTTTTATTCTCATTTATTTTTTGCCAACCTGTATTTGCTCCAGGTCTTTCTTTGAATTTTGTAAATGCTTCTTCATCTTTTATTGTTTTACCATCAATACCTTTCAAAATTACGTTTTTGCAGCAGCAAACTGCACAAGCTTCGTAATCGCAGATTCCTTTTCGCTCAAACATCAAATCAATTATCTTGTAAATGCTATCATCAATCCCTCGTTCGTAAGCTAGTTCTAATAAGTAAACGGCTCTTTCTTTTTTATCTAAAGCTAAAGTAACTAGTGCTAAACTGTAAATTAAATTTGCCGATTTAGGATTTTCGTTACAAAGTTTTATCAATATTGGCTCTGCCTCTTCATATTTTTCTAACTTATATAAAACAGACGATTTTGTATATAGAAGTTTTGAATTTGTAGGAGATGCCGAAAGCATTTTGTCTATAATTTCAAGTGCTTCGTTATATTTATAAGAATTTATTGCTTCTTTTAGATTCATAGTGCAAATAAAATTAAAAAAAACTTATGTTTTGAGCTTTTACGGAATTTATATTTTATTTGTAATGATAATAATGTGTAATACGTAGGCTGAGCTTGTCGCGAAGTCGGTATAGCAATTTGTGATAATCTCACATTTATGGAGTTCGCGTTCGACAGGCTCAGGCTACGAGAATATTTATCTACATTATTCTTTTCTGTTAACACCTAAAAACAACCCCAATTTATTGCTCTAAACAGTTTTTATTGTAATTTTATAAGCTTAATTATAGAAAATTTAATTTATGAAAATTCTAATAAAAAATGCCACAGTTGTAAGTTCTGAAAATACTGTTAAATCAGATATTTTAATTGATTTGGGTATAATTCAGAAAATAGAAAAAAACATATTGGCTAAGGATGTTGATAAAATTATTGATGCCACAGGTTTATTTGTTTTCCCAGGAGGAATTGATCCTCATGTGCATTTGAATTTGCCTACGCATGCTGGTTTTTCTGCCGATGATTTTTATACTGGCTCAAAAGCTGCTCTTTTTGGTGGTACAACCTCTATAATTGATTTTGTTACTCCCGAAAAAGGTCAATCCTTGCCCAAAGCTCTTGAATTACGAAAGATTGAAGCTGAAAATTCGCTTATTGATTATAGCTTTCATGTTAGCCCAATTGATTGGAATGAAAATACAGAAACCGAGATTCAGGAAATTATTAAGCTCGGAATTAATTCTTTTAAAGTATATATGGCTTATGTTATTGGCTTGAATGATAGTGATTTACTGAAAGTTCTACAAGCAGTTGCAAAGGCTGGCGGAATGATTACTGTTCATGCTGAATTAGGAGATGAAATTGAAAAGTATAGAGATAAACTCTTTTTGGAGAACAAAATAACACCAAAATTTCATCCAATTTCTCGCCCTTCAAATACTGAAAGTGAAGCTGTTAAACATGTTATTGAACTTGCAAATAAAGCCAACTGTCCTTTATATATTGTGCATGTTTCGACTAAGGAATCTGTTAAATATATAGAAGAAGCACAGGCAAAGGGGCAGAAAGTTTATGGCGAAACTTGTCCGCAGTATTTGGTTTTGGACGATTCAAAATTGAAAGGTAAATTTGAAAATACTGCCGCTTTTGTTTTTAGTCCGCCACTCCGCAAAGTTGAAGATAACATTGTGCTTTGGGATGCTATAAATAATAATACTATTCAGACTATTGGAACCGATCATTGTCCTTTTTCTTACAAACAAAAGCAGTTAGGCGAAAACGATTTTAGGAAAATCCCCAATGGGGCAGGAGGGATAGAACATCGATTAGCAATTTTATATACTTATGGTGTTTTGGAAAATAAGATTTCTATAAATAAGATGGTTGATGTGTTTTCAACTTCACCAGCAAAAATATTTGGTTTATATCCGCAAAAAGGAAATATAGCAGTTGGTTCAATTACTGATTTAGTTATTTGGAATCCTGATAGTGAAAATATAATTTCGACAAAAACACATCATCAAAATTGCGATTTGAATATTTATGATGGTTTTAAAACCCGAGGAAATTGCGAGTTTGTAATTTTAGGTGGTGAAATTGTTATTGAAAATAATAAGTTATTAGTTGAAAAGAAAGGTCGCTTTTTGAAGAGAGATAAGATTGATTAGATTATTATGTAGATAGAAATTTAATTTTCGCAAATAAAATGTCAGGAGTAAAACACCATGGTCATCAAGCTAAGCACCAACGGTGCGAAAATCATCAGCCCAGCCTGTAAGGGCTGGGTAAAAATAATTAGTTTTATATTTAAGCACCAACGGTGCGAAATAAAATTTACAATATTTATAATCATATAGATTCCACACCTTTGGTGTTTTATACTAATTACGAGTTAAATATTTTATTTAATGATATAATAAAAAGACAGACTTTAAAGTCTGTCTTTTTTTATAAAATGCTATATTCTTATTAGAAACCAACTCTTTTAGTATTTCTTTTATGAATATCAGAAAGAGTTTGTTCAGGATTTTTAAATTTATTTGTAAACATCATTGCAGCAATAATATATGGTTTCCAACCAGCTTCTTTGTAAGTTTCAATTCTGTATTTGTCAAAAATTTCGTTTGAAACTTCTCCGTCTTTACAGCTTAAATCAGAAATATCAGCAGGTAATGGGTGCATATACAAAGCATTTTTATCTTTAGTTAAATCAACTTTTGCTTTATCAGTTTCCCAATTTTTAAAGTTCGCATTTGATTCAAGTGCTTCTTGTTCAAGTTTCTTTAATCCTTCAACATCTTTATTTTTAAGTAATTCAGTTCTTTTTTCCATTACCCAATATGGAGCCCAACTTTTAGGGTAAATAATATCAGCATCTTTAAACGCTTCTTCCATTGAGTTAACAATTTCGAAACTTCCTCCGCTTTCTTTTGCTTGTTTTGCAGCCAATTCTTCAACTTCAGGAATTAAATTATAATTTTCAGGATATGCTAAAGAAACATCCATACCCATGCGTGTCATAAGTCCAATAATTCCTTGTGGTACAGAAAGAGGTTTTCCGTAGCTAGGAGAATATGCCCAAGTTACAGCAATCTTTTTGCCTTTAAGCTTATCAAGACCTCCAAAATGTTTTGCAATATGTTGTAAATCTGCCATAGATTGAGATGGGTGGTCAATATCGCACTGTAAATTTACGATTCCAGGACGCTGAGGAAGAACTCCCTTAGCAAAACCATCATCTAAAGCTTCGCCAACTTCACGCATATATTTATTTCCTTCGCCAAGGTATATATCGTCTCTTATACCAATAAAATCGGATAAGAAAGAAATCATATTTGCAGTTTCACGAACTGTTTCTCCGTGAGCAATTTGCGATTTTGTTTCATCTAAATCTTGTATTGCTAAACCTAAAAGATTTGCAGCAGATGAGTAAGAAAATCTTGTTCTTGTAGAGTTGTCTCTAAAGTTTGATATTGCTAAACCAGAATCAAAAACACTTGAAGAAATATTATTGTCTCTTAAATGTTTTAATGCTTCAGCCACTAAAAGAACTTGTTTTAAATCGTCATCTGATTTTTCCCATGTAAGTAAAAAATCTTTTCCAAACAGATTAGCATCTAACGAGCCAATATTTTTTATTAATTCTTGAAATTTATCCATTGTATATATTATTAAGTGTATTTTATTATTTGTTTCTTATAACAAAAAGATAACGTTATTGCTTTGTGTTAAATAGTTGTTATTTGATTTTGCCTCATGTTTTAGGGATTGTTTTTTTTATAAACCCATACATTATTTAAACTCGTTAAGAGAATTTAAAGGATATGTGATATTTTTTTTAAGCAAAGTTTACAAAGATAATAATTTTACTCTAATTTATTGTGATTTTTACATAAAATATGTGGCCAAACAAAAGGCATAACATATATTATTATGTTATGCCTTTTATAAATAATTTTCTGCTTAAATTTTAGAAAGAATAATAAGTAGCTAGTAAAAAGCGAGTATTGTCAGCGGCTGTTAAATTTGTAGGAACTCCTTTTATATCATAAGAACTTCCATAATTTGCAACTGTATAGCCAACTTCAAAAGCTAATTTGAACGGACCATTTTTATAAATTAATCTTGGCGAAACTCTATATAAACTTTCAATGTTTGTTCCTAGTCCGTACATTGGACCAACAATATCGTTTTCGCTACCCAAGTTTTTTGTATAACCTGCAAAAACACCAGCTTGCCAAGTCTTACCATTTGTATGAATATCTGTCCAAGCCGACATGGTTGAAATTGGTGAGTATTCAACAAAGCCTTTAATTAAATCGGTAGAGTCGGTAACTGCAAATCCGCCAATACTAAGTACATCAGGAATATTTTGTCCATAGATGCCTTCCATTTTAATGGTGATTCCTGTTGTTTTTAATTTGAAAAATGCAATTGCATTATATCCGCCAACTGTTTGGTCGGTTGCATAGCCTTGACCTGTAATAATTTCAGGAGTAATTTGCTTGTATGCAGCACCAATTCCTGCAACAAAAGCTTTGGAAGGACTAAAATGAACTTGACCATTAAATTCAGGCATCATAGAGTTACGTAGGTATTCTCCTGTAGTTCCTGCGATTCCTCGGCTTGCATAATCTCTTTCCGATGATGCAACAGCAATTAATTTTAAGCCACCCATTTTGTGAGTAAGTCTAATTTGTGGGCTTCTACCAAAAGGTTGTATTGGCGAACCAGTATTGAAAGAAACTGTTCCAGGATATGCATCGGTAATAAACATAGGAATCCAATATTGCCCCATGAGGAGTTCGGTATTTTCCCAATTTAATTTGATATATGCATGGCGTAGTCTCAGTAAGTTTATGTTATCATTTGCTTGAGCAAAAAAGTCTCCTTCAACTTTAGCTGATGTTTTTGCACCTAATACATCGGGACCTGAAATTGCTACACCAACTCGTGTTTGAATTGACAAGAAATTAAAACTTGAATGAGAATTTATATCATTTCCATCTGCATCTTCGGAAATTGGTTTTGGAAATAATAAGAAATGTCCCTCACGAGCCGAAACTGTTTGTCTTGAATCAACGAAAAAATCGTTTTTCACAAAGCCGTAGAATTTTGTTGATGTTTTTTTTTCTTTCTTTTCCTGAGCCAAAGCTATTATAGGAAAAGCCAAAATAAGTAATAAAATTATTTTTTTCATTTTTTATATTTTAGTGTTGATTATTAGTTATCAAACTTAGTCTCTTTTTCTATACTTACACAATTATATACCAAAATATTATAGCATTTAGAAATATTTGTTTTAAAAAATGATTTTTGTCAGAATTTTCTTATTTTATTAATGTTTTTTTTCAATATTCTAAAAAAAAAATCGTCTAATTTGTTATTCAGATATCCGGAATGAAAATATTAAGCCTCATAAATATATATTTATGATGCTTAATATGAATGATTATTTGTTATTAATATATTAAAAAAAAAAAAATTATATTTTTAAAATTTTTGATGTATTAATTGTTTTTCCATCGGATATTCTTATTATATATATTCCTGTTGGACTATTACTAATATTAATTGAAATTATTTTATCGGTATAGTTTTCATTATGTATTATTTTACCTGTTATATCGGTTATTATTACATTGTTTTTTAAAGCTGATACACTCTTAATATTTACAATTCCGTTTGTTGGGTTTGGGTAAATTGTAATATTGTTTTCAACATTATTTTCAATGTTAACTATTTCGTTATTTTTATATAGAAGAACTTCGCCATAAAAAGTTCCCATTAGCATATCTATATCTCCATCATCATCTACATCTCCAAATGTTACCGACACTAATCCTTCTTTTTGAATTATTTCGTTATTTTCTGTTAAAAAACTACTTGTAGAGAAATTCCCTGTTCCATCGTTTTTAAAAAAAATAATTTGGTTCTCCATTGTTCGATGAATGAAATCAATGTAACTATCTCCATCAATATCAATAAAAGATGAATATTTAGAGTAAGTATTTTCGTATTCTACTCCATCTATATTAAAAATACCATTTTCGGTAAAATTGTTTTCTCCATCGTTGCTAAAACAGTGAAGTTTAGTTGTACTTGTATTAAATACGAATAGATCATTTGCACCATCGGCATTCAAATCGCCAAAAGTAGTAAAAGGGTAGTCTGGAATGTATATTGGAGTTCCGCCTGCTTGTACGTTTCCACCGGTAGTATAGTTTTCTTCGCCATCATTTTTATAATAGCGTATATATCCACCATATTGTCCAATAACTAAGTCAATTTCTCCATCGTTATCAATATCTGCAAAAGTAGGTTTTGGTAGGCTGGTTGAACTAATTACTTGCCCGTCGCTTTCAACTTTTCCTTCTGAAAAATATGTTCCATTATTATTTCTAAAGAATGTTATAGTACCATAATATTCACTTACAAATAGGTCTAAATCGCCATCTTGGTCTATATCTATTAATGAGGGAGTTGCTAAAACAAGTACATTTACTGGATTTCCAGTAGCTTCAACTAAGCCTATATCTGAAAATTCGTTTGAGCCATTATTTTCGTAATTAGTAATACTTCCGCTTTCTTCTCCTAAAAATAGGTCAAAATCGCCATCTTCGTCAATATCTGCAAATGCTGGGTTGCAGTAATAACTAGGATTTACCATTACACCATCTGCTTCTAATTTGCCATCATATTCAAGTGTACCATCATTATTTATATATGTATAAATACCGCCAAATACCGAGCCAACAAATAAGTCTAAATCATTGTCATCATCAATATCTACAAAATCCATTTGCGGATAATCTTCAACATTTATATTACTACCGTTTGCTTGTAGGTTTCCTGTAAATGAAAAATCACCATCATTATTTGTAAATTTTACAATTGTTCCATCAGAATTTCCAACAAATAAGTCTAAATCTCCATCATCGTCCAAATCGGCAAAAGTTAGTGAGTTTGCAAATTGAATATAAAAATCACTACCATTAACCTGAAAATTTGCTGACGGAGTAAAATTACCACTACCATCATTTTTATAT
>JAOZLS010000468.1 GCA_029934705.1 Bacteroidales bacterium
TCACCACAATTCTGTGTTCCCCAAAGTGGTCCTGTACAATCAATAGGGCCAAGTAAATTAATCTCTCCTCCATTAATTATTCCAACCACAAATTCTGTGCCAATCTGATCAGAAGTTAATTGAAGACTTCCACCATCTTCTACCACAAAATCAATTCCATCGTACTGCGCAAAGGTTTCTGTTGAAATACTAATCATCCCGATCAGCATCAACATTACTAAAAATAAATTTCTTTTTTTCATTTGTTTTAAGGTCTTTATTTTTTTAAAAATTAACTTTTACAATATTAATCATTTATTGATATTATATAAAACATTTTGCTTGTTTAATTTTGTAATGGTGGCAAAAACTTAATAATTTGGTAGTCTGGGTTTGGGGTTTGGTTAGTCCGGCTTCGGGGTTTGAGAGTCCGCCTTCGGGGTTTGGGAGTCCGCCTTCGGGGTTTGGGAGTCCGCCTTCGACTCCGCTCAGGCTACGGGACATTTCCGTAGGCTGAGCATTTTGATTTGCTAAATCAAACCTAGAAGGCAGACAAATAAACAGCAAGAACCTCGCTGTTTGCATACACCGCCTTCGACTTCGCTCAGGCTACGGAAGTGTTCCGTAGGCTGAGCGGAGCCGAAGCCGGACTAACCAAACAGCAACAAACTACCTCAAAAGCGGCATCCAGCAAAAAATAATTAAAAAAAACATTGACTAAAACGCAAGTTTTTGTTTTTTTGTGAGTCAAAGAGTAAAACGAGGTAAAAAATGACCGAATCGGAGTTAATAAATAAAATTTTAAATGGCGATAAAGCTTTATTTTCTGTTTTGATAAATAAATATCAAAAGCAGGTAATAAATATTTGTATTGGTTTTGTACACGACATAAGCAAAGCCGAAGATATTGCTCAAGAAGTTTTTATTGAGATTTGGAAATCATTGAAGAAGTTTAAGCAACAATCGAAATTTTCGACTTGGGTGTACCGAATTTCAGTTAATAAATCGCTAAATTATATTAGAAATGAAAAAAAATATTCGGGAGCCGATATTATAAGTATTTCGAGCTTAAAAAATGGAAACGAAATTGAAGCAAACGAAAATTACAATAGCGATTTTGATAATGAAACCAACGAACGCAAAAAGATAATTTGGACTGCTATAAATAAATTATCCGATAAGCAGAAAACAGTTTTTGTTCTTAATAAATATAATAATGTATCGTATAACGAAATTTCTGAAATTACGGGTTACTCATTATCATCGGTAGAATCGTTAATTCATAGGGCAAAGCTCAAATTACAAAAGGAATTAATTAGTTTTTACAAAAAAAGATAAAATAAAACGCAAGTTTTTTAATATATAAGTGTCATACAATAAACGGAAACACAATGGACTGCAAAAATATAGAAGACATATTAATATTTTACGCTTTAAACGAAATTTCGGGAGCTGAAAAAGAAGAAGTGCAAAAACATTTAAACAAATGTGAAACTTGCAATTCAATTTACAATAATCTTAAAGCAGACTTAAATATTATTGATGAAGAAAAAGTTACTGTAATTAATGAAAATTTTACAGCAAATATAATGTCAGAAATTGAAAATATTTCTTCAGAAAAAATGAAAAAGAATAATATTATAAAAATGTTTCAACCATTGGCAGCAGCGGCAGGCATAATATTGATACTTACAATAGGAATTTTAACGGGAAACATGATTGCTGCTGATTCAACCCAAAACATAACAAATACCGAAAACGAAATATATTATTTTAACGATTTACAACAAGAAAATGCAGAATTTTTTCTTTTAAACGAATAAAACCTGAAAAATGAAAATTTTAACTAACATAAAACTTTTAAATTGGCTACTGTTATTCTCGCTACTACTGAATTTCACTATTGTAGGAACAATTATTTATCATAGATATACCATAAATAATGGAATGATGCAATACGAGCAAAATGAAATTCCGAGAGGCGAAATGATGAGGTTTTACAAAGAAGAATTAAATTTAACAGATACTCAACACAGCAATTTTAGAGAGTTAAGAATGAATTATATTGATAATGCTAGAATAATTCAAGGCGAAATGAAATTTTTAAGAAACTATATTTATAAAGAATCAATTTCGGGAAATGCAAACTTAGATTCAATAAAATTAAAGTCGGAAAAACTAGGAGATTTACACACCAACTTAAAAATACTTACATCAACATATTTTATAACACTATTAGAAACTTGCGACGAAAATCAAAAACCAATAATGAAAAATATAATATCGTCGATGCAAAATTCACACGCAAACATAAAATGTACAATGGATAGGCAATACAAACATAGAAATAGAAGAAATCAAAATAATAATAACTATTAAATTTAGAAAAAATGAAAAAATTAAATCTTAAATTCGTATCGTTTGCAATATTATTTGCAACAATTTTAATGACAACAACATCTTTTGCACAGCGAGGAAATGGAAATGGTAACGGTAATGGAAACGGCAACTTTAACCGAGGGGAATGCAATGGTATTTCAAACTTAACAGAGCAACAGAGCAAGCAATTACAAACATTAAGAACAGCTCAAGCACAAGATATGCTAACATATAGAAATCAACTAGGCGAAAAAAGAGCAAGATTAAGAACTCTTCAAACTGCTGAAAACCCAGATATGAAATCAATAAATAAAACAATTGAAGAAATGGGAGCTATTAGAACAACAATGATGAAAAAAAGAGCAGCACACAAACAAGAAGTTCGTAAAGTTTTAACTCCTGAGCAAAGAACACAATTTGACATGAGAAACGGAAATTGTGGGCATAAAGGACACAGAGGAAATGGAATGAAAAAAGGAAATTGTGGAAATAATGGTCAGGGATATGGAACACAAAGCGGAAACCGTAAAGGGAACGGACAAGGCTACGGACGTAATGCTAATAACTAGACTTTAGAATCTCTATATAATTAGAAAACAGTTAACAAATAATAATTATTCATAAAATTAAAGGGAAAGGACATTTTATAA
>JAOZLS010000136.1 GCA_029934705.1 Bacteroidales bacterium
AATTTGGTATTTAGATGAGGATATTAAAGCTAAATCGCTTGAAGAATTTATTAGATGGAGTACTCTTTCTGTTATTACAATTAAAATAATGATTATTGGGGTTGCTTCGGCAATAAAAATTTACAAAAATTGGTTTTCGACTCAACGTCGACAACAAAAACTAATAAAAGACAAGCTAGAAACTGAATTAAAATTAAGAGAGTCGGAACTTAAATTTTTAAAATCGCAGATAAATCCTCATTTTTTATTTAATTCTTTAAATAATTTATATAGCCTTACTCTGGAAAAATCGGATAAAGCTCCAGAGGTTGTTTTAAAAATTTCGGCTTTGCTAGATTATATTTTATATGAATGTAATGTGCCAAAAATATATATTGATAAAGAAATTGAAAGCATTGATAATTATATTGAACTACAAAAAATAAGATACGGAAAAAATACGAATATAAAATTTAATATTGTAGGAAACACAAACGATTTTCTTATTGCACCTTTACTTATGTTGCCTTTAATTGAAAATGCTTTTAAACACGGGCTAGATAAAAATATTGGGGAAGGTTATGTTAATATTGATATTAATATTGATGAAAAACTTGAGCTGACTGTTTCAAACTCACTTTATGGTGAAAACAACCATTCAGGTGAAGGTATTGGACTTAAAAATTTAACGAAAAGATTAGAATTACAATACCCTAACAGTCATTCTTTTAAAATTAAAGAATCTGACGATAAGTTTGAAGTTTATTTATGTGTTATTTTATAAATTTTAAAGTAAAATACGATGAAGACAAAATGTATAATTGTTGACGACGAGCCATTAGCACGAAATGTAATAAAAGCTCATTTAAAAAGTTTTGAAGACATTGAAATTGTTGCTGAATGCGAAAATGCAATAGATGCCGAAAAAGCGATAAGAGATAATAAAGTAAATCTTGTTTTTTTAGATATTGAAATGCCTAAAATTACAGGTTTCGATTTAATAAACTCAATTAAATCTGATGCTAAAATTATTATTACCACTGCTTACCGAAATTATGCCGTAAAAGGTTACGAGTACGATATTGTTGATTATTTATTAAAACCCATTTCGTTTGATAGGTTTTACAGAGCCATTAATAAATATTATAAATTTGCCAAAGCATCGCCAATAGAAGTTTTAGAAGATGCTAGCCCAAGTAAAAATAATACTTTTATTTATTTGAATTCAGACAAAACTATTCATAAAATATATTTAATAGATATTTTATTTGTTGAAAGTTTTAGAGAGTATATAAAAATTCATACTAGCACCAAAACGGTAATGACAAAGTTGCCAATTAGTAAAATAGAAGAAAAACTACGTGAAAATAATTTTGTTAGAGTTCATAAATCATATATAGTTTCAATTAATAAAATAGAAGCTTTTAACTCCCGAACAATAACTATAAATGAAAATGAAATACCCATTGGTCGTACTTATAAAGAACGTGTTATGCAAGAACTAAAGTTTGATGCAGATTTGTTGTAATCGTACAATTTAGTTTATACCAAAATGCTGTTATAATTGTGATTAAGTATGACCATTCGCAAAGAAGACCAATTACTCATATTTAGCTACAGTAATTCCTACTGACTGTAATACTGGTTCGTCTTCAGCTCTCATCAAGTGCCTTAATTTTATTTCGTAATTTCCGTTTTCTGGGAAATGTATATTATTTTTATATAGAAATTTATTTATTATTATTTCAGATTCTTTTTTTCCAAACCACCTTCCTGTCTCATCGCTAATTTTATACATTATAGTATCTTTTTGCTCTACGTTTTGTGGCGATTTAATCGAAAATTCTAACCATAAATTATTTGTAAGGTAATTTTCAGAACATACAACATCGATAAAAATTCCGTAGGCAGATTTAGAATCATCTATTTTTAAGCTAAAAACAGCATTTTTATCAATACTCCACGTTTTGTTTTCAAATTCTACCTTGGATTGATAAAAGAAATCATCTTTACAAGACTGTAGTGCCAATATAAATACTAATACAATAAAAATTACCTGACTAACTTTGTTCATATTAATGGTTTCGAATTATTTATTTTCTGTATTGTTTCTATTATTACTGTTATTTGTAGTAGCATTACTTCCCCCTGATTTCTTTTTATTTGGAGTATATCTTTTTTTCTTATTACTATATTTTCGTTTAAAATTTGCTTTTGCTTTAGGCTTATTGTCTGAGTTAGTTTTTTTATTAGTGGCCTGTACTACTTCTTGTTTAGGATTACTTTTTTTAGACGCATTTGTATTTTTTCTAGGTCTAAATTTCTTACGTTTAGTTTTTGAAGTTTTTTTGTTATCAAACCTAGTAATACTCTCGTCGCCTATTATATTTGTAAAATCATGAGTAGTTTTGGTTACTATTTCGTCAACCTCAACAAGCTTTTCGGGGTTAATACCTTTTTTATTCAAATCAATAACTTCTTTTACACGTTCTATTTTAGCCGATATAACATTTAAAGGCATATTAGGGGCAAAAGAATACCACATTAAACCTTTATGGATATCTGATTTCATATAATATAATTCGCCATCTTTAACGTGTAAATTTATTTTAGGTGGAAATTTTGATTTAGCTTCTTTATAACTTTTAAGCTCATAATTAAGGCAACATTTAAGTTTGCCACATTGCCCTGCTAATTTTTGAGGGTTTAACGAAACTTCTTGCTCTCTAGCAGAGTCGGTGCTTACAGAAACAAAGTCAGTCATCCACGACGAGCAACAAAGCTCTCTACCGCATGAACCGATACCTCCAATTCTGCCTGCTTCTTGCCTTGCACCAATTTGTCGCATTTCAATTCGTATTTTGAATTCATCGGCTAAAACTTTAATTAGCGCTCTAAAATCGACTCGTTCATCTGCAATGTAATAAAATATTGCTTTTGTTCCATCGCCTTGAAATTCAACATCACCAATTTTCATGGCAAGGTTTAGTTTTTTTGCAATTTTTCTTGATTTAAGCATTACAAAGTCTTCACGGGCAATTGCACTTTCCCATTTTTCAATATCTACGGATTTAACTTTTCTATAAACTTTTTTAAATTCGGATCTTACAGATATATTTTTTCTCTTCATTTGTTCAACGACTAATTCGCCTACAAGAGAAACAATTCCTATATCGTGTCCTGGTGAAGATTCAACTGCAACCATGTCGCCTTCATTCAACGTTAGGTTATTAACATTACGGAAAAATGCTTTTCTTGTATTTTTAAAGCGAATTTCTACAATGTCGGGCGTAATTATTGTTTGAGGTAAGTTTTTGTAGTAATTATGTACATTTAATTTATTACAACTACTTAAATTACATATATTATCATCTGCCAGCTGATTTGCACAGCCTCTTAAATTTTCAACTCCATTTTTCATTTTACTGTTCTTTATAACAGCTTAAATTAGTGTTCCTTATTTGTTATTATTTATTGTAATTATATACATATTTTATTTCTACAATTATTAAAAGTGTGTTATATGTTAATTATTTATTTGAACAACTAATTTTTACTGTGGTTTAACTTTTAGAAGTCTAGCTATTTTTATTGCTAAGTCAAGAAACACTAACTTGTCGTATCCGTTACGCTCAATGTATTTAGCAGCATTTGTAAACTCCGTTGTTAAATTATATATATTATTTTTGTGTATAAATTTATTAAATTTTTCGGAAAAACCTTTTTCTTTATCTGCTAAGTAAACAATTTTTTCTTTATTTTGAGGTAATGTGTTTAAAATAAAATTCTCCCTTAGCATTCTTAATGAATAATTTATTAGTTCTTTTTGTTTTTCACGCCCTAATTTCGATACCTCGTTTGTCCAATCGAGTAGCTCTACAAATTTGTTGCTAAAGCAATATCTCATTAAATCTGAAAAGAGATTAAAGTTTTGTTCAAGTTCTTCGTTTCCTGAGTCTGCCAAATCTTCAGCTTTCAAAAAATTACCATTTGCAAGCCTAACTATTTCATTATTTTTTTCATCGGCAAAGTTATATTTTTCTTTGAGCTTATCAAGCATGCTTTGTTCATTAATTTTGGGTATTTTAACAAACTGGGTTCTCGATAATATTGTTTTTAGAATATAATCGGGTTTTTCGCTAACTAAAATAAAAAGTGTTTTTTCTGGTGGCTCTTCAATCATTTTAAGTAACTTATTTGATGCACTAATATTCATTTTTTCGGGCATCCAAATAATCATTACTTTATATTCTGCTTCATAAGCCTTATAATTTAGCTTTTTTATTATTTCTTGACTCTCTTGTGCAAAAATTCCTGCTTGCTGATTTTCTACACCAATGTCGTTTAACCAATTATTATAGCCATAAACAGAATTCTCTAATATAAAAGTTCTCCAGGTTTTTATAAAATTATCGCTTACAGGTTTTGTTAGTCCTTTTGTTTTTATAACAGGGTACACAAAATGTAAATCGGGATGAATTAATTTATTATATTTTTTACAAGAAGGACATTCTCCACAAGAGTCTGTATCTGTTCTATTACTACATGCCAAATATTGTGCATAAGCAATTGCTATTGCAAGTTTCCCATTTCCTTCGGGACCTGCAAAAAGTAAGGCATGACTTATTCTTTTATTAATTACAGTATTAATTAATTTCTTTTTAATATTCTCGTGTCCTGCAATATCTTTAAATAGCATTTTTATTCATTATTTTTAAAGTAAAACAGTTAATAATCAACACTTGTTGTCAAAACTTATACTTTAATTTCAGTTCTTTTTAAAAAATCTAAAACAAAAGTAATTTAATTATCTTTAATTACATATTATATGTGTTAAAATCTTTTGGTTGATTAAATTTTAAGGTTGAAAAATATATTAAAGCCATTAAACAATTTGTTGTTTCTAATAAACTACTTTTGTTTTTATGTTAAAGCAATATATGTATGTTATAAAAGTTTAGGCTTAAAAGTATTAATTAGTGTCTGTCTATAAAATATTTAATTTACCAAAAATAGTGAAGGCTTCGATTTATTAATTACTGATTATCATTAAATTAATAAGTGTATATTTTTTCAAACTGACCAAAGCCTTCACTTTATGGACAGCCACTAATTAGGTGTTGTATTTGTAAACATAAAAAAACGGAGGTAATAATCTGCTTATAGACAGTATCTAATTATTCTATTTTTCGTAAAATCATAATGCCATCTCTAATCGGTAAAATGAAATTTTCTACATTTTTATCGTTATTTACATGATTATTAAAATCAAGAATCCCCTGAGTATAATCATCTATTTTAGTTGGAGAATCAATAACTTTGTCACCCCATAAAACATTATCAGCTAAAATAAAACCACCTTTTTTTACTTTAGGAAGAATTGCTTTATAATATTGTAAATATTCACGTTTATCGCCATCAATAAAAACTAAATCAAATTCATCGTTTATTTTTGAAATAATATTTAGGGCATTACCAATATGTAATGTTGTTTTATTATCGATTTTTGCTTTTTTTAAATATTTATCAATAATAGTTTTATTTTCATCATTAATTTCAATAGTTTGCAAATGTCCATAATCTTGCAATCCCTTAGCTAAGCATATTGCTGAGTAACCTGTATAAGTTCCTATTTCTAAGATGTTTTCAGGTTTAATCATTTTACTAATCTGTTCAAGAAGTTTACCTTGAATACGTCCCGATAACATGCGTGGTACAAGCATAGTGAGATTAGTTTCTCTTTCTAACTCTGTTAATATTAAATCTTCTTTACCAGAATAATCTAAAATATATTGTTCAATATCCATTTTGTTTTATTTCAATTTTTACTTTACTAAGTTAGTTTGTGTTGATAAACAACATATTAAATTATTTAAGTGATGATTTTAAAGTATTTAGTAATTAGAAAAACTGTTAATTATTTGATTTTATACAATTAATATTACTAGATACTAAAATCTAATTACTAAATACTTTTACAAATCCATGCTTATTTTAATTGTGATTCAATTATTGTCAATAGATTTAAACCTCGTAAAGTAGAATTATTTAAAACAATGACAAATAATATTTGCTGCAAATATAAAAAAATATACTTTTGACTTGAAAAAAAAACAAATAAATTTTAGACAAATGAAACGAATTTTATTTTTAATTTTATCAGCTTTTGTGTTGTTCTCTTGTAATAATTCCGAAACACAAAACACAACAACCAGTGAAAATGATAGCTTAATAACAGGCAATATTATTGTTTTTCATGCAGGTAGCTTGTCGGTACCATTTCGAGCTTTAAAAAAAGAGTTTGAAACACAAAACCCACAGGTAAAAATTCTTTTAGAAGGAGCAGGAAGTCTAACTTGTGCAAGAAAAATAACAGATTTGAATAAGGACTGTGATATTTTTGCATCTGCCGATTATAAAATAATTGACGACATGATAATTCCTGAATTTGCAAGTAAAAATACAACTTTTGCTTCAAACGAAATAGTAATAGCTTACTCAAAAGGAGTGAAATATTCGGAAGAAATAAATGTAAATAATTGGTATGAGATTCTTGCAAAAAAAGATGTTATTTTTGCAAGAGCCGAACCAGACAATGACCCTTGTGGGTACAGAACTGTATTAATGTGGCAATTAGCCGAGGATTATTATAATATTACGGGTCTTGAAAAAGAATTTTTAAATAAAGATAAAGATTTTGTTAGACCAAAAGCAATTGATTTAGTTGCCTTAGCTCAGTCAAAAGCTGTTGATTATATGTTTGAATATAAATCAATTGCTACTCAGCATGGTTTTGAATATATTGTTCTATCCGATTCAATAAATTTAGGTAATCCAACTTTAGTCGAAAACTATAAGAAATCATCGATAGAAGTAAAGGGGAAAAAACCAGGAGTAACTGTAACATTTAAGGGTGAACCTATTGTTTATGGGATTACTCATTTAACAAAGTCGCCAAATAAAAAAGCGGCTGAAAAATTTATGCAATTTATACTTTCAGAAGAAGGTAAAAAAATAATTAAAGAGTCTGGAATGACTGTTTTGTAGTAAAGTAGTAATTAGAAGTTAGAAATTATATAAATAATTTCTAACTTCTAATTTTTAATATTTTTCAAATAACATGTTTAATAATTATCGAAATAATAAATTTAATTTAATATTATCAGTTTTAGGAGCATTAGTTTTACTTTTTATTTTTGCACCTTTAGTTGGTATGTTTATAAATACTTCTTCTACTGTTTTGTTTGAAACAGTAAACGATGAAGAGGTGCAAAGTAGTATTTGGCTTACGTTGTGGGTTGCATTTTTGGCAACATTTATATTTGCTTTTTTTGCTATACCTTTAGCATATATATTAGCCCGAAAAACATTTTTTGGTAAACAATTTATTCAAGGCATTATTGATTTACCTATTGTAATTCCCCATTCTGCGGCAGGTATAGCAATTCTGGGCTTAGTTGCACGAGATTCTACTATTGGTAAAATGGCGGATAGTATTGGGCTTAATTTTGTTGGACATCCAGCAGGAATAGGCTTAGCAATGGCGTTTGTTAGTTTACCTTTTTTAATTAATTCGGCTCAAGATGGTTTTGCATCAGTATCCGAGCGTTTGGAGAAAGCGGCATATACTTTGGGTGCATCAAATATAAGAACCTTCTTTACAATTTCAATTCCTTTGGCAAAACGCAATATTATTAGCGGACTTATATTAATGTTTGCTAGAGGAATGAGCGAATTTGGTGCTGTAATTATTATTGCTTATCACCCAACCATAACACCAATTTTAATATACGACAGATTTAGTACTTATGGTCTAGAGTATGCACGTGCTGTCTCGGTTGTTTTTATTATAGTTAGTTTAGTGTTTTTTATTTTATTACGATATTTTTCTGTTGAAAGAAAAAGTAGATAGTTTTGCTTTTTAAATTATACTGTATTGATAATTAACGAAATACTTATATAATTACAAACTCGTTTCTATGTCATTCCTATCTTTTTTCTTATAATCTATCTTGTAATATGGGTTTTTATACTCTTCAGGAATATCTTTAATCTGATTTATTTCTAAAATATGTTTTCCCTGTGTTATTACTCTAAATTCTGCACGCCTATTATATTTTTGCGAATTTGTATTATAATAACCTTTAATTTTATTATATGTTAAAGGGTTTTCTTCGCCATAACCCACTGCAATTAGTTGTTTTGGGTCAACTCCCTTTTTCTCCATATAATATTTTATAGAGTTTGCTCTTCTGTCAGATAGTATGTAATTGTATGATGCTCTACCTTTTGAGTCGGCATAAGCTCCAATTTCAATTACAGCTTCAGGATTTCTAATAAGATATGCTGCTAATGTGTCTAATCCTGGATTAGCTTTGAAATTTCGTTGGTCGTAGCCAAATAAAATATTGCTAATTTTAAGACTAAATATGCTATCAGAGTCCGTTATAGAATCATTATTTGAAAGTAAATCACATTTAGATTTAGGGTCAAGTCTAATTTTTTTATAATTAATTGTTGATGCAGAACCTTCTTTTATAAGAATATGATCCATAAAAACTACTTTGTCTTCGGCAAATGCAACAAGAGTGTATGCCCTCTCTTTTTTTATCACGAAAACAAATTTGCCATTATTTGAGTTTGCTCTATAAATTCCTTCTTCACCTGTTTCATCGTCGGTAACAATAATTTCAGAGTATGGTAAAACGGCCGCACATTCAACAAAAACTTCACCAATCATAACGGTAAGTCCTGTTCCTTCTGCATCTTTTAAAATTATTTCATAAATATCATTACTCCCATGTCCTTTTTTTCTTTGCGACGAAAAATATGCACGTTTTCCATCTGGTGTTGGTAGGTAATAAACATCATCGTCAACAGTATTTATAGGGTAACCTATGTTTGTAGGTAAGCTCCAGTTTCCTTCATTATTCCTTACTGATTTGAAAATGTCATATCCGCCAATTGTATTATGTCCTTCGGAACTATAATATAAAGTAGTTCCATCTGGATGAATAAAAGGGCTTTCTTCGTTAAGTGGTGAATTTACTGCTACTCCTAAGTTTTCGGCATGTCCCCAAGTTCCATCTTGTTGTATTTCAGACATGTATATGTCTAAACCTCCATGTCCACCAGGCTTATCGCTAGTAAAATATAAGAACCGACCATTTGCCGAGAGTGATGCGTGTGTTTCTCTGTAGTTTGTATTAATATTAGAACCTAATTTCATAGGAGTTTCCCATATTTCACCTATTTTACGGCTCATGTATATGCTACCATCATCTTCTCCTTTGTATATTAAAAGTGTTAAGCCATCTATTGATAAGCCAATTGTAGCTTCGTGTTCTGATGTATTTATTTTATCACTAATGCTTTTGGGTTCTGTCCATTGTCCATTTATTTTTGATGATACAAAAATATTTTCATCATATACTCCGTCCATGTCTGGGCTTCCTCCAGAAGTGTTTGGTCGTCTGGAGGTAAACATCATAACTGATTCGTCTGCCGAAAACACAGGGCTATGATCTGAGTATTTGCTATTAAGTATATCTCCTAAGTTATTTATGCTTACATTTGTAGGGTTTACAACAACTTCGCTCCCAACTGTACATAATTTTATTTCTTTTTCTATTTCTACTAATAGTCTCTTATTTCTAATTTTACTTTTGAGTTCTTCAAAAATTTCAATTGATTGTTCGTATTCATAATTAGCTCTATACGCTCTGCCTAGGTAAAATAGGCTTTCAATATAATTTGCACTTTTTCTTCCTTTTTTCTTTTTATATAATTTTGTTGATTTTTGTAAATATTCTAAAGATTTATATTTTCCTGTGGGAGTATTTAATAGACAAAATCCTAAT
>JAOZLS010000469.1 GCA_029934705.1 Bacteroidales bacterium
AGATTTTTACGTTCGCATCGTGTTTTAGAGGTAAAACAAGAATTTGTTTCGGCAGAAAACGGTGCATATTGGTGTTTTAGCATAAAATACATACAAGGCGATAATCAACATTATTCTCAAAACAAAAAAGAAAAAATCGATTATCATAAATTATTAGGAGCAAAACTATCTGTTGCATTTGACAAATTACGAGAACATCGTAAACAAATTGCCAAAAATGATGCAGTTCCAGCTTATGCTGTTTTTACCGATGCCGAATTGTCAGAAATAACTAAACTTAAAGAAATAACTGAACAAAACATTAAAACAATAAAAGGAATAGGCGAGAAAAAAACAGAAAAATATGGTAAATTAATAGCTGAAATGTATAATAATGAAACGAATAGGAAATCTGATATATAAAATTGCAGATATTAATAATTTGGAATTGGCTTTTTACAAAGCTATAAAAGGGAAAGAAGCAAAGTTGCAAGTAATTGAATATCGTAAAAACTTGCAATCAAATTTGATAAACCTCCAAAAGCAGATTTTGTTAGGTGAAATTCAAATAGGAAATTACAACTACTTCACAATTTACGAACCTAAAGAACGCTTGATTTGTGCTGCACCCTTTATGGAACGTGTTTTGCATCATGCACTTATGAATGTTTGTCATCAATATTTCGAAAATCAATTAATCTCAGATACTTATGCAACAAGAATAAACAAAGGAACATATAAAGCCGTAGAAAAAGCACTTTATAATAATTATAGAAATAAATTTTATTTAAAACTTGATATTCGAAAATATTTTGACAGTATTTCGCATAAGATTTTAAATGAAAAATTGCAAACAATCTTTAAAGATCCCGACTTATTGTATGTTTTTCATCAAATTATTGAAAGTTATCAAAGCACAATCCGTCCGACCGCTACAAGCGGTCAGACGGATAAGAATATTAAAGGTTTACCAATAGGAAATCTTACAAGTCAATACTTTGCTAATTTCTACTTAGCCGAATTCGACCGTTTTGTAAAACAAGAGCTACAAATAAAATCCTACGTAAGATATATGGACGATATAATTATTTGGGCAAATACATCACAAGAACTAAATACAATATTGCAAAAAGCAGAACCGTTTTTAACAGTAAAATTAGAACTTGACTTAAAAATAAAATACATTAATACAACAGTACATGGTTTGAATTTTTTAAGTTATCGTATTTTCGATAATCATATAGAATTACAGTGTAAAAGTAAAAAACGATTTATAAAAAAAATGCAACTTTATGAAACAAAACTCGAAACAGATATATTTTCGCAAGCAGATTATCAAAGGCACGTTTTGCCTTTAACTGCCTTTACTGAACATGCATCTGCAAAAGGTTTTCGTAAAAAAGTTTTTGGATATTAACAAAAAATACTATAATTTAGTAAACAGGGAAATAATCACAGGCTCTAAACGTGTCAATCGTGGCGGTAGTTGGAACAACAATGCCGACAACTGTCGAGTTGCTAATCGCAACAACAACAATGCCGACAATCGTAACAACAATTTGGGCTTCCGCTTGGCACTTTCGCCCATAGCTCACAAACACAGCCGGATAGCAGTTTCTGAACAAAGATTATTTTACTTTTTTCGTACGATTAAGCGGAATAAAACAGAGTTACGTGTAGCTCTTTCAATACTCGAATTAGTAGGTTCGCATGGATTTGGTTCTCGAAAGTTCGGGTATTTTTGTGAAAATGTATCATATCAAGAATTCCTACTCTACACATACACTACGCCTAAAATTCAAAATTTAAAATACGAGAAATTGCTATATTAAAATGCTTATAAAATTTCAATAATAGTTTTTAGATTATTTTTCATAGATTCAATTTCAAATTCGGGCAGTGATTTTATTATTGCATCATCACATTTTTTTCTGAATTTAGAAATCGTTTTTCTTAACTCTTTTCCTTTTTTTGTAAGTTTTATATTTACAGTTCTACGGTCGGTAGTACTTTGTGTTCTCTCTAAATATTCGTTTTTTACAGCTTTATCAATAATTCGACTAACTCTTGAAAGAGAAATCCCCATTTTTTCCGAAATAGATTTACTGTCAAATTTTTGACAATTTATTAATGCTTTTACTAAATTGTATTCGGCATCGGATATATTCATTTCTGAAATAAACTGATTATCGCTTTCAATACATTTCTTTTTTAAGTCACAAATTAAATCTATAATACTTTCCATTATTCTAAGTTGAAAATTAGTACATGTTTTATAACATGAAAAATGATTGTGCAAAGATATAAAAAATTAAAATAAAAAAAATATATTTGTCAGTGGTAATATTTGCCACTAGCAATTGTTGTTACATAAAACTAAATTAATTATTGAAATTATGAAAAATTTATTATTAGGAGGATTAGGCGGTTTAGTAATTGGAGTTTTACTAACTGGTTTTATTATGTATTCATCGGCAGCTGGCTTAATGTTGATAGAGGACGAATCGAAATATGGATTTGAAGAAACAGCAATTGTTTTGGAAAAATCTATTGCAGATAATGGTTGGGCAACCCCAAAAGTACACGATTTGCAAAAGGCAATGAATAAATTTGGACATGATGTAATGTCTGTAAAAGTTTATGAAATTTGTCATCCATCGCATGCAAATAAAATTTTACAGGTTGATGATGAAAGAATTGTTTCAACATTAATGCCTTGCAGAATTGCAATTTATGAAAAAAGCGACGGAAAAACCTATATTTCAAGAATGAACTCGGCACTTATGTCAAAAGCAATGAGTTCGCTAATTGAAGAGGTTATGACTGACGCAGGTAACGAAAGTGAAAAAATTATGAATGCTATTATTAAGACTAACGAATAAAGATAAAGGAGCAAAGCAACTTGCTCATGTCAGGTTTTTTCCACATGACATGAGCAGGTTTACCCAATTTGTTAAGAAACAGTAAATTACAATTCCCCCTTTTAAAGGGGGTTAGGGGCATAGCCGTCAAGCTAAGAGTGTATT
>JAOZLS010000470.1 GCA_029934705.1 Bacteroidales bacterium
TATCCTTTTTATTCAAAATTTATACTTGAAGTTCCTGACAATTGGCTTTGGGGAGAGGTTTACAACCTAAAAATTAACGAAATGCACCAGGTTATTGAAAATGCATTAGATAATGGTTATACCGTTGCTTGGGCTGCCGATATAAGTCATAACGGATTTTCGTCTAAAAAAGGAATAGCAGTTATACCTGAAACAGACATTAAGAACATGAGTGGTTTAGAGCAAGCAAAATGGACTGAGTTATCTGAAAAAGAAAGAAAAAAGCAGATGTTAGAGTTAAACCAAATTGTTCCTGAAAAAATAATTACCCAAGAATACCGTCAGGAATGTTTTGATAACTATACAACAACCGATGATCATGGAATGTTAATAGTAGGAAAAGCTCACGACCAAAACGGAAATAAATATTATATCATAAAAAATTCGTGGGGCGAGTATGGTAAATATAAAGGTTATTTTTATGCATCTGAAGCTTTTGTGCTTTTACAAGCAACAAATATTATGGTTAATAAAAACTCTGTACCAAAAAAAATCAAAAGCAAATTAAACTTGTAGGTTAAGCAAGTAACTATCAAGAAATAAGAAGGTAATACGTTTTTTTATACAAATTATCGTATTACCTTCTATTCAAAAACAAGAACAATGAAAATAAGAACAGGATTTGGATTTGATGTGCACAAACTTAAATTAGGAGAAGAATTTATGCTAGGTGGCATAAAAATTGAATATTACAAAGGTAGCAAAGGACATTCCGATGGCGACACTCTTATTCATGCAATTTGTGATGCCTTGCTTGGGGCAGCAAACCTAAGAGATATAGGTTATCATTTTCCTGACAACGATTCAACGTATAAGAACATTGATAGCAAAATTCTATTAAAAAAAACAGTAGAACTTATTAGAGAAAAAAAATGGGAAATATCTAATATAGACTCAACAATTGTACTTCAAAAACCAAAAGTAAAAAAGCATGTTGAGCAAATGAAAGAAGTTTTAGCAAAAACAATGAGTATTCCTGTAGAAGACATCTCAATTAAAGCAACAACTACTGAAAAGTTAGGGTACATAGGAAAAGAAAATGGAATAGCGGCTTATGCAAATGTCTTAATTATTAATGAGAACAAATAATTAAATAAAAAACAAAATGAAAACGCTAGTTATAGGAGCTTCAGAAAACAAATCTCGTTTTTCAAACCAAGCCATTAGACTATTAAAAAGTTATAACCACGAAGTTGTAGCATTAGGGCGAAGAACAGGAAATATTAACGATACTGAAATAATTACAGAACCATTGAATTTTAAAGGTATCCATACTGTTAGTTTATATGTTTCGCCTAAAAATCAAATAGAATATTATCAATATATTATTTCTCTTAAACCCCAAAGAATAATATTTAACCCTGGTACTGAAAACCATAACTTATCAGAATTAGCAAAAGAAAATAATATTGAAGTAATTGAAGATTGCACCTTGGTAATGCTTACTTCTAATGAGTTTTAAAAGAAACTTTTAGCTGAATACTTTAATAATTTTCAAACAAAAATTGGTAGTTTTAGTAAAAGACTCATCTTTTTTTTCTATAACAAGCTTACTATCTTTAAAAACCAAATACATTCCTTTTCCTTGTTCTGTTTTTGAACAAAAAAGAATGTCTCCATCTATAAAAGTACTATTATCAATAATTATTTTTTCACCTATATATTTAATAGCAATATCGCAATTTTGTAATAAGTAAGGAAACTTTATCGAATCTAAATTATTAATAAAATCATCATTATTAATTTCATTAGCTAATAAATGAACTTTTTCTTCATTACAAAAAGGTATAGAATAACTTTTTTGTAGAAAATAATCCATATTAAAATGCAAAACATCGTTAACAGTAAGTTCCTTTTTTAATAGTAAGTCAATATCTATATTAAAATAATTTGATATTTTTATAAGTGTTGAAATTTTAGCTTCAGCCCTACCCTCTTCATAAGCACCAACAGTTGTTCTGCTAATTGCAAACAAATTACCAAACTCAGTTTGACTCATTTTTTTTACTACACGTATTTTTCTTATGTTTTTGCCTAAAAATGACATATAAAAGTTAATTTAGCGTTATTTATTAAATAATAAGTACTTGTTTAAAATTAATCAGCATTTTACTCACCTGTAAACTGCTGACTAGCACAGCTTTACACAAGTACGTAAGCAACATTTCAACTAACGCTCTGTGCAAGCAATAAAATAGCACTTAGTGCTTACTTGAACAAAAGTTAAATTTTCTTATATTTTTTAAAATTATAAATTATAAAAGGCTTTAATCTCGTTTAAATACTAAAATTAGAATAATTATATTAAAATGACAAAAACTATAGCATTATTTATTATTTCTTTAATAATATTTTCACAAGTATCGGCACAAAACATGTCGGACAATATTAGGTTAGCATACAAATATTACCAAGAAAAAGAATACGAAAAAGCAGAAATACTTTTTGGAGAGATATACAAAAAAACAAAAGTAAAAATATATTTCACCTACTATACTAACTGCCTTATTGAGCTTAGTAAGTTCGACTTAGCCGAAAAACAAATAAAAAAAGAATTGCGAAAACACAAAGAAGATATTACATTCTATGTTGATTTAGGTTATTTATATAAAAAGCAAAACAAGTTAGATTTAGCTGAAAAACAATTTAACATTGCAATTAAAAAAGTATCGTACAACAGGCGAAGTATAATTACACTAGCCAACACATTTATAAATAGACGAGAATATGAATTAGCCGAAAAAACATATTTAGAAGGACAAAAAAAAACAAGCGAAGATTTTAACATGGAACTCGCAAATATATATGCCATACAGCGAAAACATGAATTAATGATAAAACAGTATTTAGACATGATTACTGTTTCAACAAAAAAATTAGGATCTATACAAAACAGACTTCAATTTTATATAAATAATGATGTAAATAAAGAATTCTCTAATTTACTTAAAACAGAATTGATAA
>JAOZLS010000137.1 GCA_029934705.1 Bacteroidales bacterium
TACTCCCATTGAGATGTATTATATTCTAACCAAATATTTAAAAAATAACAAAACTCCCGACACTCTTTTTTATTCTATTTCGCCTAGATTTTTAACCGAAATATTTGGTTTTTATGACTATGCTATAAGAAATAACTTATTTACGTATAATGATATAACAGAAATAAACAAAAATTACAAAAACCACCCTCAAGATACAGTTTTGGGCAATTATTTTATGCTGAAATACCTTGCATATAGTGCAAACTATATTGAATACTACCAAAGTGATGTTAACCACAACCACGTAATTGGTGCATACAAAAAAAACCTAAAATTTATTGAAGAGAATAAACAATTAAATGGTGGTCGCCCGCACCCAGGTTTAAAAGACTCGTGTTCTAGCTTAAACTACGAAACAAAATATATAGATTTTACACCTTCGCCATTATTAACTTTTTATTTAGAAGAAACATTTCATTTATGCCGAAAAAATAATATTCATATAATTTTTGAGTTTATGCCAATGAATAAAAGTTCGTACAATAAACTCACTCCTAAATTTATTACAAGCTACAAATTGTATATTCAAAATTTAGCTATACAATTTCCAAATCATCAAATTTCAGACTCTGTTTACTTCTATAATGATTCTTTTTTTGGCGATGCTTCGCACTTAAATTCTAAAGGGAAAAAGAAATATACTAAATATTTGAAAACTTTAATTGGGAATAATTCCAATGTCAACTAATATTATTTTTACAATTTTCAGGAATATTTGTAACATTTTAAATAGCCTTTCAGTTTGGCTATAAGTGTATTTATATTATAGTTATAGCCAATATCAATAAGTTGTTTTGGCTATAACTAAATAATTTACTTAAGTTTCGGAGTTTATAAAAGTTCCGTTATAAGATATATCATAAATTATATAACTGGCTGATAATTAAAATCCTAATTATTTACAATATATATTATTTGTTTTAATATTAGAGATTTACATATTTATCCGAATTATATAATTTTTAGAGCCGTAGGGATAGTCTTAAAATAGAAATAAATAGGTCATTCCTACGGAATTTTGGTGATGATTACGTAATTACACCCCGCATTTTCATGCGGGGCTAATAATATATCATGCCTATCGGCATTAAAAACAAAAAAAATCAACAAATAGTAATAATCTAATGTTTATGTAAATTTTATAATAGTCCATTAATATACAATCAGTTCAAGTATATTTCTATATAGCTAAACCTCATTCAATGAAAACAAATAAATTTTAATTACTATATTTTAAAATTATTTGGGAATAATATTATTTCTGAGTTTTCTTCTCAATTTTCTCAAGGTTTAACTCAATGGTAACGGCAACTTGTCCGTGATCGCTTTTCCAATTCTTTGGTCTTTCATTACTCAGAGTTGGGTCGTATATATGGTCGTTGTACAACGATACATAACCTATTCTACCAATATGATTAGGGTTTTCTGACACTAACTCTTGGCTTACCATTATATGATCCAAACTATCGTAATGTCCATTATGAATATGTGTATAATAAAAATCGTGATAACTTCTACGTGCTTGTAAATCTTTTACATGATAGAGTAATGTATCCCATATAGTCTTTTTAACATCAATAGGAAGCCGCCTGAATGGCGATTCGCCTGAAATCATATTTGTTGTAACCGATTGTCCTGTATCATTAACATCACCCATTAAAACTACTGGTTTGTCGGTATTTAAAAGAGTTTCGGAAAGCAAACTTCTTAATGCTACTGACTCGGATGCTCTTATTATTAACGAGCGAGCCTGACCTTTGGCCAAATGTACTGGATTTTCTCTCTCTTCGTCTTGTAAAATTAATGGTCGTTTAGATTTTAAATGAACTACATAAAAAGAAATATTATAATTACCATGAACTTGAATGTCGGCACGTAAAACTGGACGTGAGAATTTTTTATATGGCATTAATATTCGTTCAGATTCTCTTGTTTCTTCAACATCAATTATTGCTTCTGCATCAAATTCATCGTAAATATCAAATTTCGAAATTGGTAGTCGAGAAACTATTGCAACCCGTGGTTCATGACCATTTGCGTTTGCAACTATAACATTTGCATTCTTATAAATTCCTGTTTTATCTATTACATCTTGTAATGCCTCGGCATGAAATACTTCCTGAAAGCCAACAACATCGGCATTTATCTCAATTAATTTATTTGCAATCCACTCTACTTTTTTGTCATAGTCTTTTTGTGAATATTGCTTTCTACCATAATATTTTTTCTCGGGTAATACTAGGTTTAGTAAATTAAATGTAGCAACTTTTATTGTTTTTTTCTTCATAAGGCATATTTTTAAACTACACTATACAATTTATGTACCAAGTTAAGAAACACGGCTCTCCATTCTTACATTACAACTCTGATAGTTGCAAATACTCTGTCAGATTTTAGTAATTTATAGGTTTTAGTAAAATCTTTTTGCTACTTCTTTTTCTTTTCCTTTTATTGTGTCTCCATTTAAAATAAGAGTTGAGTTTTCTTCTAAAAGAATTAGTGTATTAATATTATTTGCTGTTAAATTATTACATTTTATAAAGCCAGCACCATATTCAGGTTTCTTTTGAAAAGCAGCTAGCCCATAAATTGAATTTTCTATTTTACAGTTTTCAACTATTAATTTAGAATTATCTTTTGCTGCAATTGCAATTTTTGTTCCATTAATTGTACAGTCTGACACTTGCAAAGTAGAGCCTTCGCCACCACTAATACCTTTATCTTGTGCATTTGTAATTATACAATTATTAATATTTATTTGACTTCCCGAAAAATCTATTGCATCATTTCCTAGTTTTACAAATTCTGTATATGCTAGTTCTCCTGTACAAAAGTCTGAGTCAAATGCATCGGAAAAAGTATTTTCAAACTTGCAATTTACGACTTTAAAGTCTGAACGAATAATATTTAACATATCTTCGCAGGAATTATTACTAAAAATTGTATTTGATATTTCAACATCCGACTCGTAAAAGTTTATTGCTCCCGATACTCCCCATCCTTTATAATTAAATGTATTAAACCCATCAAAAGTAGCATAATCTATGTGCGATTTTTCCTTTGCTTGAATTACCAAAAAACCTTGTGAACTTTTATCGGTCGATGTAAATTTTACTTTATTATTAGTCGAACCTTTTATATATACAGGCGAGTAACTTATGAATACAGCTTTATTTACAAAATCAATTTCTGTTCCTTCATTAATGAAAACATTATAATTTTGGGGTATTACAAGCGGTTTATTTAAAGTATGTTTACCTTTATTAAATATTATTTTATTTGAAGAAATAGTATATAATGAGCTTTCGTTCAAAAATTTATTATTAGATATAAGTTCTTGTCGTGGGGTAATTTCTAATGGCTTTGCCCAAGGTAAAACTTCTACTTGATATATTTTTGAATACCCGTTTACTTTAAAATATACAATTTCTACTTTTGAAGAAGGGAATTCAACTATTTTCTCATTATTATTATCCCCATATTTACCAATAATTATATTTCTATTAAAGTTCTCAGAATTTTTTGTGATTTTATGTCCTAAAATAATAATTTTAAGAGGATTAAAATTTATTATTCGAATTTTTGAACCTGTATCGTTATTTTCTTCTAAATAAGCTTGAACATATTCAGGTGCTAAATTTGGGTAATATTTATCATTATATTGTTTATGATTTTGGTCTTTAATATTTAAGTTTTTATAGAATTCTGTTTTAGTTTTTTCTTCGTATTTTGGTAAATCGGCTCTAATACTTTTAGCATTAGTTGTATAATAATTTTTATTGAAACTATAATTACTAAATTCTTTTCTTATCTCTTGTTCATAAAATATTATTGAGCTATCAAGCTCTGCAAAAATTGAATTTATAAATGTAGTGTCTGAGTATATTTTCAAATATTTAATATAATTTTCAACAAAAAGGCTATCTTCAAAAACATAATAGTTAATTTTTGATTCTGGCTTTATTTTTGAAATTTCATTCTTAGAAAAATTACCAAAAATAGGGCGTTTAACCCAATCCATTGAACCATGTTCTACAAAACAATCAAAAGCAATTATTTCGCATTTTTGTAATACTGGATCGTAATAATATCGCTGATTATGCCAACGCATACTGTGATATGCTTTAGTTAATGAAACTAGTGCATGATATTTAGCAAGCTTTTCAACATCAAATATTTCTGAAATTTTTGTTGTTTGATTTTTATATTGATAAATAAGGCTTTGAGCTATAATAAAATGCTTGTATAAATTTTCACTCTTTAATAGTTTCCCTTTTTTATAAGGCAAAACTTTAGAAGTTTCGTATAGAGGATAATCAGGCATCTTTTTTTCTTCCTTTTGAAGTTTTATTAAAGCCCAAAAAGATTCTTCACTCATTTTTAAAATAGACCCCTCTCTTCTTTTTTTAGACTCTACAAGTTGTTTTTCAAAATGTTCTTCATAACTATATATACCTAATGAATTGCCATTTAGAGTAACAGGAACAAAGCCATAGCGAGTTGTTAATACATCTTCTTTTTCAAATATTTTATGTATAAACCATTCGTCCAAAAAGTGCCTAGCATAAGGTGTTTGAATAGAGAAAGTTCGCATTCCTTTCCATGCTCCACCTTTTTTAAGTTCAATTCTAAACGACCATTTTACTCCTTGCAAATGGTCTAGCCAATCTCCTTTTAATCTCATTTTTGCTTTATAGCTAGTATCGCCATAAAATACTATAGCTTTTACCCAGCTATCGTCTGTAGTTTCTAATATTCCTTTTTTAAATGCTTCATTTCTAATATTGTTTAACTTTAGCATTTCGCTTGGTTCAATAAAAATACGAAGCGGGACTTGCTTAAAATCAGCTATTTCATGTTTAGAGATTTGTTCTATCTCAATATCATCAAAATAAATTATTTGTTTACTATTATTCCAAACATATATCTTAATTTCTTGATTTTTATAAGATTTAGGTATAAAAAAACTCAATTTTAACTTTTCCCAACCTAAAGAGTCTTTTTCAATTGACTTTGAACTTTTTATATATAAGTTTGTGTCGCCTTGTACTACTAACATGCCATTTTCGTTACTTCCATATCGCCAAACTGTTACTTTGTAATGTTGTTCTGGCTTATATTTTGGTAATTTAAGTGTAAAAACATATTTATTTATGCTATCAGATTTTATTGAATATTTTCCTGAGCGTGCATAATCATTTGAGCGAAATGATGCGTTTAAGAATTCAATTTTATTATTTGTATTTTCTAATAAATTTCCAGCATCATTAATATTTTCGACATTACAATAATATTTGACAAAAGTTTCAGGGTTCTCATCGTCTTGTTTACATGAAAAGAAGAACAACAATAAAAATAATATATATATATAATAATTTTTCATTTTACACTAAGTCTTTTGTTTTAAAATTTTATTTTACAATTTATAAAAAAACGTTATCAACTAGTTGATTTACGGTTATAAATTTTATATTATTTTGAAAACAATACTCACAAATAGCTTTAAACCTCTCTATCGATATTTGATATTTGCCTCCTGAGTTACTCAATTTATGGCAGTATAATAATATCTTTTTATTTTGAATTTTAGCATTTTCTATTGCCAAAATTATTTCATCAGTAGTTACTGTATAAGCATTATCTAATCCTGCACCTCTAAGTATTTGAGTTTTACAGGTATCATATAATATTTTTTCTAATGTATAAATTGGTTTCTGCTCCGATGTCCAAACAAGTTTTCTTATTGATTTAAACTCCTTAGTTAAAACACTATCGGTTTCAATTGTTGATTTCCCAAAGGGATATGCAAAATTTCTTACTTCAAAGCCATCTCTGTGCATTTGAAATAAATCTGGTGTAATTTCTAATTCAAAGTAGTCTTTAATTGTATGTTCTTTAAAAAACTCATTAATATTTAAGTGATTTGTAGTATGATAGGCGATTTCATGCCCTCTTTCTTGGAATTGGAGTAATTTCTCTTTCTGTTCTTCTGTAAATTTATGATATAATGTTACATATATGGTAACTTTAACATGCAAACTGTCCATATAATCAAGGTAAGGATACCAATTATCAACATAACCATCGTCAATAGTTAAGACAACATTGTATGTATATGGTGTTTTCTCTTCGGGCTTACAAGAGAACAGGGTAAAAAAAATACTAACAAGAACAACTATTATTTGCTTCATTTTATAATGCTATTTCGTTAAAACACTCAATACCATTAACATATTTAGAGTTTTTTGTAAGACGAAATGGTAAATTGTTTGTAATAAACTTTGATTTTTGATCTAATTCAAAATCATATTTTAGTTCAATTATAATATTATCATTATCAACTACTTTATGATTAATTATATTTTTACCTGCACTTATTTTGTAATAACTTAAATTTGTGTCGGTAGTAATTCTAAAACCTCGTGTAAAATCGGTGAAATATTTGCGTGAATATCTATTTACTAATGTAGGAATTGAATGGCTTACTTTGTTGTAAATATCGTGAGACAAATTTGCTTTTTGCAAAACATCTGTAAGAATTGCAGAATCAAAATTTCTATTAAATTCAAAAGATGGTAAAGGAAATGATAATTTATTTCCTACTTGACCGTGTTTTATTTTAATTTCAAGAATTGGTGTTTTAATTTTTTGAAATAAATCTCCATACCACCTAATCCTAGCTTTGCTTCTTTCGCTTTTACCAAACGAGTTATCATAGTAATTTTCCAGTGTTGGCGAATCAAAATAAATATTATTAATGTTACGTCGCTGGTGTATTTCTGAAAAAAGTGAAGGGTGCAGTTTGATAATTCGCTCAGTTTGATTAATATCAAAACTATCATTTACGAATTTTCGTTCAAACCTACTTTTCTTTAGATATGTATAATCTTCCATTTTTTCAAAAATTAACTTTTATACTTTAGTTTTTATTGTCTATAAATGAAACTTTAAGGCTTTTGTTCAACTCTTTAAGTTCATTTTTACAATCTTCAAGATTATTAACTTTTTTTGTTTCAATCATATAAGCAACTTCTATAAAATCATTTTGCTCGTCGAAACGTTTTAGTTCAAATTTACTAAAATACTTTGTAACAATTTCGGATATTTTTGAAAGTTGAAGTGTATCGGGTGTTCCACTTACTGTAAAATACAGGTTAAATATTTTTGTTCGTTTAAAGTCCGAAATAAAATATCGTCCCCAAATTATACCCATCATTATAATAAAAGCAATGGTAGTTATTAGCCTAAGATTAGCTCCTAAACCAAGACCAATTGCAATTGTAAAAAACAAATACGAAAGCTCTTCGGGTTCTTTAATTGCAGCTCTAAAACGCACTATTGACAATGCTCCAACTAAACCTAACGACAGTGCTAATGATGATTTTACTACAGAAATAATTAACATTGTTGTAAATGCTAAAAGAATAAAGTTACCAGCAAACATTCTTCGGTTTGATAGGCTTCGTCCACATTTACGATATGTTAACTCCAACAATATTGCAAGAACTATTAATATTATTGCATTATAAATAAAATCTTGTGTTTGAATTTGCTCTTCTTGAGTAATTAAAAACTTTTGAAATAATTCCCACTTGTTCATATCTTCTTATTTAATTTAATTTTAATGTGCAAAAATAGAAATCTTAATCTTAAAAAAGATAATTTTACACTTTTCTTGCAAAAAAAAGTACTATAAGCTATTCGCAATATTTTTTTTATCGCCTTCAATAAATTTATCTTCAAGTATTAATATTGATTTCTTTTCTATATAAATTTTCTTATCTATTTTTTCAAAAGTCATATTTGTAGCATTAATGCTTGATGCTCCGTATTCTTTTTTCTTACAATAAGCCGCTAATCCGTATTTACAATTCTTTATTATAACTCTTTTCAATATTAAACTCGATTTATCTTTTGAAGCGGCACCTATTTTACAATCTGAGATTTTGCAATTTACTACTGTTAATTTTGAATCTTCGCCTGCACTTATTCCTTTATCGGAAGCTCCTTTTATTTTGCAATTCTTAATTAATACTTTACTTCCCGAAAAATCAATTGCATCATTACCTAAAATTGTAAAAATTGTATTTGTAAGAGTTCCTGTACAAAAATCGGAGTCAAAAGCATCGGCATAAGTATTACTAAAAGTACAATTATCAACTACAAATTTAGAGCGTACAATATTTAGTGCATCTTCGCATACATTATTTATAAAGCTAGTATATTTTATTTCAATATCCGACTCGTAAAAATTTACAGCACCTGTCAAAATCCATCCTTTATACAAAAATGTGTTTAATCCATCAAATACTGCATATTTAATGATTGATTGTTTTTCGGCTTGCAAAATAGTAAAGCCATTGCAAGTTTTATCGCTTGATTTTATTAATACTTTATTTTTGGTATTTCCCACAATAAAAACTGGCGAATATGATGTGAACGAAGCATTATTAATAAAATCTAAGTTAGTTCCTGCATTTATTTTAACTAAATATCCTTTTGGAATTACTATTGGCTCGTTAATTATATGAGAACCTGCATTAAAAACAATTTCATTTCCTTCTACCGTAAAAATATCATTGCTAGCAGTTATTGAATATTTTTCTATAAACTCTTTTGCAGGTAAAAAAGAGTTAGGCTCATTATATTTTTCTACTTTAATTTTAAATATATAAGAACTATCTGGTACTTCAAAAAATAAATAATTATGTAGTTCATTAATTAACGCGGTTGTGCCTTTAGCAATATTTTCAAAATCACTAAGTTTTATAGATTTTTTAAAACGAGTAATTGACAAACTATTTTCTTGCCCCGAACCTAAAATTGTAATTTCTTTGGGATAGTAATTGACTATTTTTACTGTTTTATTATTTCCATTATGCTTTTGTGTAAAAGCTTTTACGTAATATGTAGGAAGTACCTTATCAAATTCTATATTAGGAGTTAAGTTAACTTTTTGTTTATTAAATTTTTCGGACAAATAGTAGCCTGTATTAATTAGTTTAATATATTTAGGAAGCTCGTTTCTAATATTTTTGGCATTAATATATAGTTGTTCTTTATTATATGTGTAAGACTTAAATTCTTTATTTATAAAATTCAGCTTTTGATGTAACTCAACATCTATTTCTTTGTAAAAATCATTCAAATACTTCTTTTCAGTAATTCTGTATAACTCTTTTATATATTCATTTCTAAAAGCTGAATCTGCAAATATATAATTATTTATATCTTTTGTCCTATAATTAAAAAAACCAGATAAAATACGTCTTTTATCATACATGTGTACATCATCTGAGTAGCAATCATAAGCAATAGGTTCTAATTTAGAAATAATAGGATTATAATAAAATCTTCTATTATGCCATATTAACCCATGATACGACCGTAGCAAATCACTAAGTGCATAATACCTCGCAAGCTTCTTTATATCATAAATACTAGAAGCACTATGTTTAGTGTTTTTTGCTGAATAAACAAGGTTTTGAGCAATTAAAAAATTATTGGAAAGAGTTTCATTTTCATATATTTTATTCATCTTATAAGCAACAATATTAGATGCCTCAAAATTTGGTAAAAATTTTGCTTTTTGTAAAACCCTAGACTTCCATAACTGGTCTTCGGACATTTTCATTATAGGACCTTCCCTCCTTCTTTTATTCTCAACAAGCTGTTTTTCAAAATGCTCTTCATAAACATAAAACCCTAAACTCTTTCCATTCAAATAAACAGGTATAAAATCATAACGAGTTGTTAAAATATCG
>JAOZLS010000471.1 GCA_029934705.1 Bacteroidales bacterium
CAAAATATGAAATACTAAGAGCCGAAAGAATTGTACAGCAACTTGCAGCGTTTACTAATCAGCAAAAAATGATTCAAGAAACTGAGCAGTTTATTGAGCGTTTTAGATATAAAGCAACAAAAGCAGTGCAAGTACAATCAAGAGTTAAGCAGCTAAATAAAATTGATAGAATAGAAATTGACGAAACCGATGTTTCTAATATGAATATTAGGTTTCCCGATGCACCACGCTCTGGCGACATAGTAATTGATATTGAAGATTTATCGAAAACTTATGATGTAAAACCAATTTTAGAAAACATTTGGCTTACTGTTGAGCGAGGAGAGAAAATTGCCTTTGTTGGAAAAAACGGAGAAGGAAAAACAACTTTAGTTAGAATTATTAAAGGCGAACTTGAACACCAAGGTAAATTAAAGGTTGGACACAATGTTAAAATTGGTTATTTTGCTCAAAATCAAGAGAATGCACTCGATAATAATAAAACAATTTTTGAAACACTAGATGATATTGCTGTTGGCGATATTCGTACAAAAGTTAGAGATATTTTAGGACAATTTCTATTTAGAAATGATGATATTGACAAAAAAGTTGAAGTATTATCGGGAGGTGAACGCACCCGCCTTGCCCTTGCAAAGCTTATGCTTGAACCCTATAATTTATTAATTCTTGATGAACCAACAAACCACCTCGATATGCATTCAAAAGATGTTCTTAAACAAGCATTAATGCAGTATCAGGGAACAATAATTATGGTTTCGCACGATAGAGATTTCTTACAAAATTTGAGTAGTAAAATCTTTGAATTTGGAAACAAAAAAATAAAAAAGCACCCTGGTGATATAAATTTATTTCTTAAAAAGAAAAAAGCAGATTCATTTAAAGAAATTGAACGTAAAAACAAAGTTGTTATAGAAAAATCAACTTCCTTATCGCAAAATAAAGAAATTTACGAAGAACGAAAAAAAGCTGAAAAAGAAATTCGTAAAATTCGTAAACAATTGCAAAATGCAGAAAATAAAATTTCGGAATTAGAAATATTTATAGAAGAAGCAGAAATAAAACTTTCGTCGGGAGAACTAATTGAAGACCCTGATTTTTATACTAATTTTGAAAATTCAAAAAAAGAATTAGACCAACAAATGCACAATTGGGAAGAATTTAGCGAAGAAATTGAAAGACTTGAAGGACTAAAAAATATGATAAAATAGAGTTTAAAATCTCCCATTATAATTAACATAAATTTAATATTTTTATAAATTATGAGTCCACTCCGAAAAGTAAAAATAGCTAAATTAAGTCATACGATGAATCTCTAACAACCTGATTAACAGGATGAATAATTCCTGTAATTTTGTAAATTATTCATCGTATGACTTTTCGGAGTGGACTCAATTATAAAATAATATACCAAAACATACTAAAATGTTTAATAACATGTAAACTTTTTTTGCAAAATCATTTTTTTTTTTAGCAGTTTTGAGCTTTAATTTTTAACCAAAACTAAATTTCAAAAAATGAAAAAAATTACATTAATTATTACTGCATTCACTATTCTTTTTATAACTTTGGTCAGTTGTAATAAAGATCAAGAGCTAGTGCAAACAGAACCACAAATTGACCAAACAGAATTAAAAATACTTGCATTTAAAAGCAAAGTCGAAAGTCCTGTAAATCCAAAATCAGAAGAAACAATATCTGTTGACTCTGCTATTTGGTATATCGAGGCATTATTAAATTACTCATACTGCGAAGTAAATTCAGCAGAAGTTGTTAAAATTGACTCTGTTTTTGTTACAATTCCAACATCTAGTAACGGAGATTTTAACATTAATAATGTAGTTGAAGCCTATTATCAATTTAATACTGACTTAAATGAGATGATAGACCATAATAAAATGAGGATTACAGATATTTCTTATGTTGAAAATGATAGTAAAGCTAATACCACAACATTAAAGCTAACAACTGTTATTACTGGAAGCGTTGTTCCTACAATAAGCTTTACCTTTGGTGATACCGATTATTGGAGACCCGTATATGGAGATGGTAAATGCGATATTTATTCTGGTCAATTTATTGGATATGACGCAGGAACTAAATTACAATCAAGAACAAATTACAGAATAGCATATTATTTACCTTATGGCTACTCTACGTCTGTTGAAGTTATTAGCACAGGTGCATATTGGGGTTATCAGGAATATTATTGGCAGGGCTCTGAAAATAGTTGTATTAATCCTGATGAAATGAATTATTGGCTTAGCCAAGTTTATACTTTAACTCAATTACTTACGCCTTCAGAAGAAAAACGGATTTTGTATGTCAACTATGATGTAGATGGTTATGTTGGAGGTTCTTACCTTTATCATAAAGCTGATTTATCTTATGGTATTTGGAATGTTAAAAATATTCCAAATCAGGATCAATAAAATATATTAACAGTCTCATAGAATAATCTATATTTAACCTGAGTTATTATTATTATTAATTTAGGTTAAATATAGATTTCAAATAAAAACCAACCAAATGAAACAAATATTAATTCTACTATTAATAGCATTTTCTTACAATGCCTATTCTCAATCTGCTTTTGAATTATTAATAAAATCAGATGAAGATGAGATACTCACTGATGCCATAGAATTAGAGAATAATGACATTATTATGGTTGGTGCTATAGGTACTTTTCATGGGCAACATTCTAATTATCCGGTATTTGAAAATAGTTATATTTTAAAAATAAACTCACAAGGTGAAATAATAAGCGAAAAATATATTATACTAGAAGATTCTTGCTTTGCGATACAAAACATTTTACTAAATAATAACAGCGAAATAATAATTATTGGTACGGCAATGAGAAAAGATATTGGATATGCTAATGTATTTGTGTATCAAAAATACGATTTAGACTTTAATTTATTAATGGATAAGCGTTATAAAGCACCAAAACATGAAGTTGATATTAAAATTCATAAAACAAATAT
>JAOZLS010000472.1 GCA_029934705.1 Bacteroidales bacterium
ATATGAGTTATTTTTTTTGATAGTTTTTGTGCATTTAGGTTTGTAGTAAAAACTATTAAAATAAAAATTATTATAGACCTAACATTATGCATGCTTTTTTTTATTGTATTTCTAAAAATGTTTATAAAAGTATTAATAATATTTAATATTACAAAATATACATTACAAATGACATACCAATAAATGTATTTTTCGTGTTTTTTGTTAAGATTTATTTTTAATTTAATACAAAAATGTATTTGTAATGTTTGGATATATCTTTGATTATACGGGTCTTATATATGGTCTGTTTTTTACATATTGAGTAATGTAGTTTATTTAATATTAGTAAATATATAATTGAAATTGACATTTGTTAATTTATTTTATTTGAATGAAACTTTACTGCCTTATTATACGTACATTATATTTAACAAATAAGAAGTTTAGTTAATAATTAATTTGATATTTTATTGATTTATAGTAAATAATAAGTTGTTCTTTTTTTCGTTTTAATATTTTAGTAAAGAAATTTATATTTTTCATCATAACTTTTAAAAAGATATAATAAAAATAGCTTTTTGTGTGTTAAATATATAAGTTAATCTGGCATTTTTATTAAAGTTTTTTTTTTTTTATTAAAACTTGTTGGCAAAACTAAGGTCTTTTTTTAATTTTGTAGAAATATCACCCCTAAAATTATAAGGAATAAAATACGCAAATATGAGCAAACTACTATACTTACTATTAATTTCATTAACTTTTTCAAATGTTTATTCTCAAAAAGATATAAAAATGGTTGAAGTTCAGGCAGGAACTTTTACAATGGGACTAAAGTCGAAAGAGTTTGTTGATGAAAAACCAGCTCATGAGGTTAAGTTAAATGCCTTTTATATATCGCAATACGAAATATTATTTGATGATTATGAAGCATTTTGTAAAACTGCCGGAATTACACACCCTAATGGAACTGCAGGTTTTCCTGCAACAAATATTACTTGGGAACGAGCAGTAATGTTTTGTAATTGGCTAAGTACAAGGGATGGCTACCAAAAAGCTTATGAAATTGACCGTAACGACGAAAAAGCAATTTTTAATGTGAAATGTGATTTTACATCTAATGGTTATAGATTACCTACCGAGGCAGAGTGGGAATATGCTGCAAAGGGGGGGCATAGAAGTAAAGGCTATAATTTTAGTGGAAGCAATAGTCCTTATAATGTAGCATGGTTTAACGAAAATTATAAAGGAGTTGAGCATAAGCCAGGCGAATTAACACCTAATGAACTAGGAATTTACGATATGAGTGGTAATGTTGCTGAATGGTGCTGGGATTATTATGCCGAAGATTATTATTCAAAATCTGAAGCAGAAAACCCAACAGGATCAAAAGCAATATTTGATAGAGTATATAGAGGCGGAAGCCGACGCGATAAAATGGTATATATTCAGAATGTTAGACGTTCATTTAAAAATCAAAAAGAAAAAGATTTATATATAGGTCTAAGAGTTGTTAGAACAAAAACAGATTAATCCAAATAACATTATAATTATACCCGTAGAGACATACAGACGTATGTCTCAATCAATTAACCGCAGGTTTTTAACCAATTATCCGCAGGTTTACAGCCAATTAATTCGATATAAACAAATTATTCTATAATCTTATTAATCAATTATTTCCAGCAAAAACTCTAAAAAATACTTTTCAATTTCTTTTACTGAATTGCTCAAACTATGATTATCGTTAATATAGTAAAGTTTGCATAAATTATTTTTTGCAAATTTTAGCGAGTTTTCAGCAGGAACAATATCATCTTGCAAACCATGAATAATTAAAGTTTCAATTTCCTTTAAATTATATTCTTGTTTTTTGTATGCACCAAGATAAAATGCTGGTGCCATTAAAAATAAACCTTTGGGCTTAATCTTTTCGGCAACATTTGCCGACACATAACCACCCATACTTGAACCCACCAAAATTATATTCTCATTTGTTTTTGTAATAGAATTTAGCAAAGTATAGATTCTTTCTTCAGGGTTTTTACTTTTAGTGTAATCAATACTTTCGTAATTAATTTTTAACGATTCAGCAATTTTTATCATTGCTGTAATTTTTCTGCCATAAGGTCCACTTTCTTTTCCGTGCGAAAAGTATATTTTGTAGTTTTCTTTCATCTGTTTATAAATTATTTTAAAGGCTAGATGCGACACCCGCATGTAACTTTTTATGTTCTTACTTGTGCAAAATTGCAACAATCATTTCCTTGTGCGTTTATTATTAATCATGGGTGTTTCATCTGTTTATAAATTATTTTAAAGGCTAGATGCGACACCCGCATGTTGTCTTTTTTTGTACTTACTTTTGCAAAATTGCAATAATTATTCCCTTGTGTGTCTATTATTATACTAAAATGCTTTTATAATTATGAATTTAAAACGTTTCTTTTCTGCCTGTTTTTACTCAAAAAAATATTCCGTAACACAGGCTATGCAAGATTTTTTTGAACAAAAACAAACAAAAAATAATTCATTTTAAAAATCACAATTATAACAGCATTTCAGTATAATCATGGGTGTTTCATTATTTTATTTTTTTCATCTAAATTAATGTTTTTTTTATTAAAAATGAAATATAATATTTGCGTAATGACTGTTACCGTAATGTGGGTTACGGAAACGACGTTCTGAAAATATTGTTTTGCTTGTGTTTTTTCTAGAGCATGTTTTAATAACTTTGAATAAATGACCTTACATTATTTTTATAAAGTTTGGAATAAGATAAAATGAGTGAGTATTTCCAAATAGTAAAAGGAATTCAGAACCAACAATTTTATTTTAAACAAAACTTTATTAAATTTGTTTTGATTTTTTAATGGTGAGTTCACTCCGAAAAGTCATTATACCCCTGCCAAACCTATCGGTTTGCATCCTAAAGGGGACTTTGAGAACTATCTGGTTTTTAAAGGCTAAAACTACCGTTTTACATCTTTAGGGATTAAGG